>JALYZB010000052.1 GCA_030945945.1 Actinomycetota bacterium
GGGCGGGACCACCACTGCTGTAATGCACCGATGCTGCTCGTCGTCGACGTAGGAAACACGCAGACGCACTTCGGGGTCTTCCCGCCGGGCGGGGACACGATCGTCGAGGACTGGCGCTTTGCCACCGTGCGCGAGTCCACACGCGACGAGCTGGGGGCCGCGTTGTCGAACCTGCTCGCGCTGCGCGGGCACCAGTTCTCCGACATTCAGCACGCGATCGTCTCCTCGACCGTGCCCCAGCTCTCCGATCAGTGGACGGCGATGTCCCAGCGTTATCTCAAGCTCGAGATGCTCGTGGTCGGCTCGGCGATTCGCACCGGGATGCCGATCCGGATGGACAGCCCCCGGGAGGTCGGGGCCGACCGGCTGGTCAATGCCGTGGCGGCCTACGAGCGCGTCCGGGGCGCGTGCGTGGTCGTCGACTTCGGGACCGCGATCACCTACGACGTCGTCTCAGCGGCCGGTGAGTACCTGGGCGGGATCATCAGCCCGGGCGCCGAGATCTCGATCGACGCACTGTATGAACGGGCGGCCAAGCTGCCCAAGGTGGAGCTGGCACCGCCGCGGTCGCTGATCGGCAAGTCCACGGTGGATGCGATCCGCAGCGGAATCGTGTTCGGGTTCGCCGCCCAGGTCGACGGGATCGTCCGGCGGCTGCGCGAGGAGCTCGGGCCCGAGACCAAGGTGCTGGCCACCGGCGGGCTGGCGCGCGCGCTGGTACCGGAGGTGCGCGAGACGATCGATCAGGTCGACGATCTGCTGACCCTCACCGGGCTGCGGCTGATCTGGGAGCGCAACCAGGACTGATCTGGGGGCCGGCCGGGCGGCTCAGCCGGCGGTGGCCGCGGCCAGCGGCGGCGGCACGGGCACGTCCGGGGTGCGGGCGACGGTGGCAGCGAGAATCAGGTACCCCAGTCGCCGCCGGTCCTCAGGGTGAGCGAGTTCGGCCGCGTCAAACGCGTCGAGCAGATCCACGATCACCGTGAACAGCGGCGCGTCGTCGATCTCGGGGGGGACATCGCAGGCCTGGCGGGCGAGCGCGAGCATCTCCGGACCGGACTCGCTGCCGCGCATGGTGGCGATCGCTCCGAGCAACACGAACGCCGAGACGCGGTCGAGCAGCAGATGGGGAGCCTGCGCGCGTTCGCCGACCGCCGGCCCGGCGCTCTGCAGCGGCTCGCCGGCGGCGATTCGCAGCGCCTGGCCGGAGGCGATCGAGTGGATCTGCTCGGCGGAGAGGCCCGCCTGGATGGCCATCCGCAGCTGGAAGACCGAGGACAGGGCGGCGGCACCGTAGGGCGCGTCGGAGGCGAACAGGATCTGGCCGGGGGGAACGAGCGAGAACAGCGCCTGCAGATCGGCCGGCATCCACCAGGCGGTGTCGAACAGCAGGTTGGGATGGTCAGGCGCGACCCGCCAGATCCACGACAGGTCACAGATGGCGGCATGGGCGAGGATGATCCGTGCGTCGGGGAACTCGGCGGCCAGCGCCACCGCGTGGCTGCCCAGGGCGGGGATGCCGCGCCCGGCGTGGATCAGGATCGGCAGGCGGCGCTCGTCGGCCAGGGCGCCCAGCTCGCGCATCGCCGGATGGTCGAGGTTGAACTGCTCGGCCCGGGGGTGCAGCTTGATCCCCCTGGCGCCCGCGGCGAGCGCGCGCCGCGCCTCGGCCAGCGCGTTGCCCGCGTTCGGGCTCACGCGGCAGAACGGGGTGAGGACGCCGTCGGACTGAGCGGCGGCGGCGACCACCATGTCGTTGGCCGGCGGGTAGCCGTCGGGCTCGTGCATGGGGAAGACGAACGCTCCTCGGGCGTGCGCCGAGGTCAGCGTGGCCAGCAGCTGCTCGAGCGTCTGGCTCATGCCGTCAGGGTCGTTGTCACCCAGATGGGTGTGGGCGTCAAACAGCTCAACACCGGGCACCTGCTCGCGCAGAAGCTCAAACCACGGCGTCACCAGGGCGGACATGTCCATCGGCTGCAATTCCTAGCAGGTGCGGCGAGCTCTGACGGCGGCGGTAACGTCTCTCAGACGATGACCGCGACACTGACCGATCCCTGGCAGCTGGGCGGGGTCCAGATCCCCAACCGGGTCGTGCTCGCGCCGCTGGCCGGGATCGGCAACTGGTTCGTGCGTCTGCAGGCCAAGCGCTACGGCGCCGGCCTGGCGGTCTCCGAGATGGTCTCGAGCTTTGCCGTGCATTACGGCAACGAGCGCACCTGCACCGAGCTGTTGCGGATCCATCCCGAGGAGCACCCCGTGTCGGTGCAGCTGTTCGGCCACGACCCGGAGGTGATGGCGTCGGCCGCCGAGCGGGTTGCGGCCGCGGGCGCGGACATGATCGACATCAACATGGGCTGTCCGGTCCCGAAGGTCTGCAAGACCGGGGCCGGCGCGGCCCTGCTCGACGATCCCGACCTCGCGGTCGCGCTGGCGCGCGCGGCGGCCCGCGGGAGTGGACTGCCGGTCACGGTCAAGCTCCGTTCCGGCCTGCGTCCGGGGGACGACAAGGGGATCAAGACGGCCCGCCGGCTGGCCTATGACGGCGGCGTGGCGGGACTCTGCATCCATCCACGGCACGCCTCGCAGCGACACGCCGGCAGCCCGGATTACGAGCTCGCCCGGCGCCTGATCGAGGAGCTGCCGGTGCCGGTGCTCATCTCCGGGGGGCTGCGCACCGCGCAGCGCGCGCGTGAGGCCTTCGCCCAGACCGGAGCCGCCGCCATCCTGCTCGCGCGCGGCTCGCTGGGCAACCCGTGGCTGTTCGGGGAACTGCTCGGAACCTGTGCGGACGAGCCGACGCGGGATGAGATCCTGGCCGAGCTGGAGTGGGTGATCGATCGCGCCGGTGAGCATCTGGGTCCCGAGCGCGCCAACCGCTACCTACGCAAGTTCTATCCCTGGTACATCGAGCGCCTGGGTGGCGACAAGCCGCTGCAGGACGCGCTGCAGCGCGCCGACGGCCTCGACGATGCCCGGGCGCTGCTCGGGCTCGTTCCGGCCTGAATCCGGGGGCGGGGGCCCCGCAGTCACCGAGCCGCGGAGGGCGGGTGGCGATGCCCCGTCGTCAAAGCGATGGGCACCGCCAGCGCCTGGGCGGCGAGCGGCGCGCACCGGATCAACCGGGCCAACCCGGTCTCCGGGGGCCGGGCGGCGCTGGAGAGCTCGCTGCGCCACGCCGTCGCCGAGAGCCCCGCCCAGGTCTACCCGGCCGACGGCGTATGCGCCGCCGGGACCAGATGTGCTCTGACTCGATCCGGTTCCGGGCCATTGGCGGTATCAGCCAGCCGCTGATCGAGTGGGTCGACCGTCCGACCTTCCAGCAGGCCGACGAGATCCCGGCCACGCCGGCGGATAGCAGGTGATCGCGCGCCGGCCGGCCCGGATTCCAAAGCCGGCAGGCACCGAGTCGCCCACCGGAGGGGCTCCGGCCGGAAGTCCCGAAAACGGCGTCTATACTCATCGGCCCACGCGAGCCAGCGTCGCGTATCCATCCCGCTGCAGAGGGCGGGTTTCTTCGTTGGGCAGCGGCCGTGGGCCGTGCGCTCACCGCCCCCGAAACCACAGGTCACACGTATGCCCAAGGACGTCATCCTCACCGCTGCGGGCCTCGCCACGCTCAAGGCGGAGCTCGACCACCTGTCCACCGCTCGTCGTCGCGAGGTCGCCTCCCGGATCAGGGAGGCACGCGAATTCGGGGACATCTCCGAGAACGCCGAGTACGACGACGCCAAGAACGAGCAGGCGATGCTCGAGGCGCGAATCGCGACGCTGGAGGACAAGCTGCGCTCGGCCACCGTCGTCGACGCGTCAGACCTCGGCACCGATGTCGTGCGGGTCGGCTCGGTCGTCCACGTCAAGGACGACGGCGGCAAGTCGACCAAGTACACGATCGTCGGCACGGCCGAGGCCAATCCCGCCGATGCCAAGCTCTCCAACGAATCACCGGTCGGCAAGGCGCTGATCGGTCGCAAGCGCGGCGAGGACGTCACCGTGACGACACCCCGCGGCGAGCGCAAGCTCAAGGTCACCAAGATCGACGTTGTCGGCAAGTAGCTGGGGTCAGGCTGTGGCGCCGGACCCCGGCGGCGCCTCGGAACTGCTCCGAGCCCGCCGTGAGAAGCTCGAGAACTTGCGCGCCGCCGGCGTGCAGCCGTTCCCGCACGCCTTCGCCGGGGTGGAGCCGGTCGCCGGCGTGCGCGCCGCCCACGCCGAGCTGCAGGCCGGCGAGGAGACCGAGCACTCCCATCGCATCGCGGGCCGCCTTGCGGCCCGCCGAGGTCAGGGCAAGATGGCCTTCCTCGACGTCGTGGACCGCTCGGGCCGCCTGCAGCTGCAGGCCCGATCCGACGTGCTCGGCGCCGAGGCGATGGAGCAGCTGCTCGCCTTCGATCTCGGGGACCTGATCGGGATCGACGGGACGGCGTTTGCGTCCCGGCGCGGCGAGCTGACGCTGCGCATCGATGGTTTTGAGCTGCTCGCCAAGTCGCTGCGGCCGCCGCCGGACAAGCATCACGGCCTGACCGACGTCGAGACTCGCTTTCGCCGCCGCGAGCTGGACCTGATCGCCAACGACGAGGCGAGAGCGCTGTTCATGACCCGCGCGCGGGTGGTCACCGCGATCCGCCGCTTGCTGGACGATGAGGGCTTCGTCGAGGTCGAGACACCGGTCCTGCAGCCGCTCTACGGGGGCGCCTCGGCGCGGCCGTTCGTCACCCATCACAACGTGCTGCACCGTGACCTGTACCTGCGGATCGCCACCGAGCTCTACCTCAAGCGGCTGATCGTCGGCGGCCTCGAACGCGTCTACGAGATCGGCAAGAACTTCCGCAACGAAGGGGTCGACACCACCCACAACCCCGAGTTCACGATGATCGAGTGGTACGAGGCCTACAGCGACTACACGGTCGTAGCGCAGCGCATGGAGCGCCTGATCGCGGCGGTCGCCCGGGCGACGGGCTACGAGGGGGAATACGACCTGCAGTCGCCGTGGCGCCGGGAGACGCTCACCGGTGCGATCGCCGATCGGACCGGCATCGACATCCTTGCCGTGCCCGAGCGCGACGCGCTGGCGGGCGCGATGCGCGAACGCGGCCTGCGCGTACCCGGCGATGACTCCTGGTCCCAGCTCGTCGACGAGCTGCTCACCAGGCACGTCGAGCCCACCCTGATCCAGCCCACGCTGCTGCTTGACTATCCGGTCGCGCTGTCGCCACTGGCCAAGGACCACCGCTCCCAGCCGGGGCTGGTCGAGCGCTTCGAGGCCTACATCGGTGGGATGGAGATCGCCAACGCCTTCACCGAGCTCAACGACCCCGACGAGCAGCGCCGGCGCTTTGAATCCCAGCAGCGCCTGGCGGTGGCCGGCGATGATGAGGCCCAGCCCTACGACAAGGCGTTCGTCGAAGCGCTCGAGTACGGGATGCCGCCGACCGGTGGGATCGGGATCGGGATCGACCGGCTGGTGATGATCATCACCGGCATGAGCTCGATCCGCGAGGTCGTGCTGTTCCCGGCCATGCGCGATGACTAGACGGGCGTGGTGGGCGTTTGCCGGCTGCTCGGTCCTGTGGGGCGTACCCTACCTGTTCATCCGCATCGCGGTGCGGGGCGGGGTGCCACCGACGATGGTCGCCTTTGGCCGGGTGACGCTGGCCGCCGTCGTCCTGCTGGCCCTCGCGGCTCGCGCGGGCACGCTGTCCCAGCTGCGCGGCCACTGGCGGGCGGTGATCGCCTACGGGGTGATCGAGATCTCGGTGCCGTTCCCGCTGATCGCAGCCGGCGAGCAGCGGATCAGTTCGTCGCTGGCGGCGATCATCGTCGCCTCGGTGCCGCTCGTCGGGGCGGTGCTCGCGCTGCGCTTCGATCCCTCCGAGCGCCCCACGCCGCTACGAGCGGCCGGCCTGGTCGTCGGCTTCGTCGGGGTGATCGTGCTGATGGGCATCGATGGCGCCTCCAGCCCCGGTGCGCTGATCGGCGCCGGGGCGATCCTGATCGCGGCGGTCGGCTACGCGATCGGCCCGATGATCCTCAAGCTCCGGCTCGGCGGTGTCGACCCGCGGGCCATGATGGGCGCCAGCCTGGCGGTGGCGGCGGTGGTGCTCGCGGTGCCGACCGCGCTCTCCCTGCCGGCCCGCGCGCCCACTACGGGCGGGGTGGCGAGCGTCGTCGCGCTCGGGCTGGTGTGCACCGCGGCCGCGTTCGTGGTCGTCGCGGTTCTGATCCGCGAGGCGGGTACCAGCCGGGCTCTGGTCATCACGTACATCAATCCGGTGATCGCCGTCGCGCTCGGCGTGACCCTGCTCGGCGAGCAGCCGGGCGCGGGCGCGGTGGCCGGGCTACTGCTGATTCTCGCTGGGTCATGGCTGTCCACCGGCGGGCGCCTGCCCCCGGCCGGCGGGCCGGCGCTGTGGCTGCGTCGTGTGCCCCGGAGACCCCCTCCCAGGACCGATGAACAGGGTGTGAACGCCGCCGCGGGCGCCGTCGTAGTGGGTCTGGGTCGCCGAGTGCGGCTGTTAGACTGAGCTATGGCCTGTCGAGCACACCGTTTGCCCTCAGCATCTCGGCCCACTACGACGACATGAAGGGTGAAACGGGCTGTCCGGCGTCCCCGTACCCGCATTGAACCAAACTGTCTCCGGCAACGTAGGAACAGACAGACCCCGAAAAAGACCGCGACCGACCAGCTCCCGAAGGACCGGCCCCAACAGCTAGGAAGCCAATGTTTGAGCGATTTACAGAGCGAGCGCGCCAGGTGGTCGTCCTGGCCCAGGAAGAGGCGCGGACCCTGAAGCACAATTACATCGGGACCGAGCACATCCTGCTCGGCCTGCTTCGTGAGGAGGAGGGGCTCGCGGCCCGCGTGCTCGAGTCGCTCGACATCACCGTCGAGCGTGTGCGCGCTCAGGTGGTGCGGATCGTGGGTTCGGGCGAGGAGGTCACCTCGGGGCAGATCCCGTTCACTCCGCGGGCCAAGAAGGTGCTCGAGCTTGCGCTGCGTGAGGCGCTGAGCCTGGGGCATAATTACATCGGCACCGAGCACATCCTGCTCGGGCTGGTGCGCGAGAACGAGGGCGTCGCCGCCCGCATCCTGCTCGACTTCGACGCCGACTCCGAGAAGATCCGCAACGAGGTGATCCGGATGCTCTCCGGTCCGGGCAGCCGCCAGCGCGGCTCCGGCGCGGGCGCGCAGGGCGCCTCGGGCACCGCCGAGGGCAAGAAGTCCTCCAAGCTGCTGGATCAGTTCGGCCGCAACCTGACCAAGCTCGCCTCCGAGGGCAAGCTCGACCCGGTGGTGGGACGCGAGACTGAGATCGAGCGGATCATGCAGATCCTCTCGCGTCGGACCAAGAACAACCCCGTTCTGGTCGGCGAGCCGGGCGTCGGCAAGACCGCCGTGGTCGAGGGGCTGGCCCAGCGGATCACCAATGCCGATGTCCCCGAGCTGCTCAAGTGCAAGCAGATCTACACGCTGGATCTGGCCGCGCTCGTCGCCGGCTCCAAGTACCGCGGGGAATTCGAGGAGCGCCTCAAGAAGGTGATGAAGGAGATCACCCAGCGCGGCGACATCATCCTGTTCATCGACGAGCTGCACAACCTCGTCGGTGCGGGTGCCGCCGAGGGCGCGATCGACGCCGCCTCGATCCTCAAGCCGGCGCTCGCCCGGGGCGAGCTGCAGACCGTCGGCGCGACCACCCTGGAGGAGTACCGCAAATACCTGGAGCGCGATTCGGCGCTCGAGCGGCGCTTCCAGAAGATCGTCGTCGACCAGCCCTCCAAGGAGGAGTCGGTCCAGATCCTCAAGGGCCTGCGCGACCGCTACGAGCAGCACCACAAGGTCAACATCACCGACGAAGCGCTCGAGGCGGCAGCCGATCTGGCCGACCGCTACATCTCCGACCGTTTCCTGCCCGACAAGGCGATCGACCTGATCGACGAGGCCGCGTCGCGCATGCGGATCAAGTCGATGACTTCACCCCCCGTCTACCGTGAGCTCGAGGACGAGATCACCGAGACACGGCGGGCCAAGGAGGAGGCGATCGAGTCCCAGGAGTTCGAGAAGGCAGCGAGCTTGCGCGACGACGAGCGCCGCCTGGTCCAGAAGAAGCGCGACCTGGCCGATCAGTGGGAGGCCGGCGAATCCACCGAGCGTCCGTCGATCGGCGAGGAGGAGATCGCCGACATCGTGTCGATGTGGACCGGCATCCCGGTGTTCAAGCTCACCGAGGCCGAGACCGCCAAGCTGATGCGCATGGAGGAGGAGCTCCACAAGCGCGTCATCGGTCAGCACCCCGCAATCGAGGTTGTCTCCAAGGCGATCCGCCGCTCGCGGGCGGGCTTGAAGGACCCCAAGCGCCCGACCGGCTCGTTCATCTTCCTCGGCCCGTCCGGGGTCGGCAAGACCGAGCTGGCCCGGACCCTGGCCGAGTTCCTGTTCGGTGACGAGGACACGATGATCCGCATCGACATGTCGGAGTACATGGAGAAGCACGCGGTATCCCGGCTCGTCGGCTCGCCTCCCGGCTACATCGGGTACGACGAGGGCGGCCAGCTCACCGAGGCGGTTCGCCGCAAGCCCTACAGCGTGCTGCTGCTGGACGAGATCGAGAAGGCGCACCCGGATGTATTCAATATCCTGTTGCAGATCCTCGAGGATGGCCGGCTCACCGACGCCCAGGGCCGCACGGTCGACTTCCGGCACTGCATCGTGATCATGACCTCGAACATCGGGGCCTCGGAGATCGCGCGCAACACGCCGCTGGGCTTCGCCGTCTCCGACGACGAGACCGGCATCACCTATGACGACATGAAGAACCGGATCATGGGCGAGCTCAAGAAGGTCTTCCGGCCTGAGTTTCTCAACCGGATCGACGACGTGATCGTCTTCCACAAGCTGGCCAAGGACGAGATCAAGCAGATTGTCGAGCTGTTGCTGCGACGGATCCGCGAGTCGATGGCCGATCGGGAGCTGCAGCTCGAACTCTCCGAGGCGGCTCGGGATCTGCTCGTCGAGAAGGGCTGGGATCCGTCGATGGGCGCGCGCCCGCTGCGCCGGGCGATCCAGCGCTACATCGAGGATCCGCTCGCCGACTTCGTGCTCCGCGCGCAGGTGCCGCCCGGATCGACGGTGCTCGTCGAGCCGGGTGTCGAGGGCACCGACGACGAGGACGTCAAGCTGTCGGTGATCCAGCCGGCGCCCACGCCCACCCCGGTGGGAGTCGGCGCCGAGGGTGGCGCGCCCGAGCCCGAGGATGCCGCGCCCGACGAGCCCGCCGGCGAGGCACCGCAGGATGGCCCCGCGCCGGGCACCGAGTAGCGCCCGGGCGCTCTGAGCTGATCTGTGACGGCTCGCGCCCCGCCTCCCGGTGGGGCGCGAGGCGTTTCGGGGGAGCCGACCCGCCCAGCGCCGGTTACGCCGGAGGCGGGGTCGATGGGAGGCCGGGTGCCGGGTGGACGGGCAGGATCAGTGGGGCCCGGGGCGGTTGGGAGAAGTTGAAGTCAGCGCGCAGGTTGCCCAGGAGCGGGTTGGCCTCCCGTACGCCTGGCCGCGGGTCGGGCCGGCCGTCGGTCGCGGGATCCAGGCGCTGGCCGCCCAGGAAGGCGTCCTCGATGAACTTGTTGTAGGCGTCATGGCTCAACGTCTGGTGGTCGATGTAGCCCGACCGGGCGTAAGGGCTGATGACCATCCCCGGCACGCGCAGGCCATAGCCGTTCGCATCGACCACGGGGGGCACGACATGGTCATAGAAGCCGCCCCAGTCATCCCAGGACAGAAACACCGCGGTGCTGTTCCAGTCCGGGCTGCGCATGATCGCGTTGATCAGCCCGGTCACGTAGGTCTGGCCCGCGCTGACGAGCGCCGCCGGATGCTCTGAGACCTTCCCGTTGGGGTCGATCCAGGAGACCGCCGGCAGCGTGCCCGCTTGAGCCGCCGTGAAGAAGTTGCTCAGCGTCTGGACGTTGCCGAGCTGACCGTCCTGTTGGACGTCGGCGAAGTGCGGCAGCGGGTTCCAGATGCCGGGCGTCGTGGGCCCCTGAGCGACCGGGGCGCAGGTCACCGAACTGTCGTTCTGGCAATCCGGCTCGGTGCCGTTGAACACGTAGTACCCCCAGTTGACGCCGGCCCGGTGAAGCAGATAGGTCATGTCGGTCCAGGCGTAGAGCGGCGTCTGGCTGAGGGGCACACCGGGCGGGTTGGGATTCTGCAGGGCGTTGGTGCACGACAGGGCCTCAAACGGATTGGTGCAGAAGGCTGACCACTCCGAGACCTGGTAGAGGTGCTCGGGCAGGCTCCAGGAGGCGTTGGGCTCAAACATCCGGTCCTGGAGCACGAACTGCTCAGCGTAGGTCCAGTAGTTAGGGATCTCGCGGGCGTCGTGGTAGCCCATCACGTCGATGCACCGGCTCTGGGTAATCGACGCGCACGGGCTGCAGTTGGGGTTGTTGCCCGTACACCCGTTGCCCTTCTCGGCCTGCCCGACGAACCCGTTCATCTGGCCGCCGGCGATGTCGGCGGTGGCGTTGCTCTGGCTGTGCGGACCGCCGAAGTTCTTATCCGCGGAATCGTGGAACGGCCTCACGCAGCTGCCGTTTCGGGGATCGGGCACGCACACTCCCGCGGGAATTCCGTCTACTCCCGGGTAGGTGCCGAAGTACTGATCGAAGGAGCGGTTCTCCTGCATGATGATCACGACGTGCTTGATCCGGTGAATCACGTTGACGTCGATCGCAGTCACGGCCGAGCGTGAGCGCAGGTTGCGCGCGCTGCCCGGCAGGACGGCCCGCAACGACGCGGTCCGGTTGCGGGTGAATGTGTGGGTGACGCGGAAGCGCGAACCGTGGTCCAGCCGCGGCTGCGCGATCGTCACCCACCGTGTCCCGAACCGCTGGCGCAGCAGGAGGCGCTGCCCGCGGTGCGCGGGAGCGACGTATCCGCGCAGGGTCACGGCCTCGCCCGGGGCGACCGCGGGCGCCGAGGTGGTCAGCGTCACGACGGCATACGCGCGCTCGCGCACCCGCTGCGATCCTCGTGCGCCAAAGGCGCCGGGCGGCCCCAACGCCGAGCCGGCGATCACGACCACGACGAAGAACGGCAGCACGATCAGCACTCGGCGCATGGCACACCTCCGGTCACGCCCGCTCGGCCGTTCGGGCACGAGTGGGTTGTGCCCCGCTAACCCGCGGCGCCCCAGCAAGTTGCGCCGGGCGGGTGGCAGAACCGCAACATCTCCGCGCTGCCGTCCATGACGCTCCGTAGGCTGAGGACCCAGCCATGCCCCGCGCGACCTCCATTCACGTCTGCACCGAGTGCGGCCACGACACTCTGCGCTGGGCAGGTCGCTGTCCAGGCTGCGGCGAGTGGAACACCCTCGTGGAACAGGCCCGGCCGCTACGCTCCGGCTCCGGGCGCGGCGGGCCTGGACGTGGCGCCGGTAGCGCGGATCGTGGACGCGGGGCGTCCGGATCGAACGCGATCGCGGTTGTCCCCACCGCCCTGGGCGACGTCGTCGCGTCTGAGCATGTCCGGCTGAGCACCGGCATCGGGGAACTGGACAACGTCCTCGGCGGTGGGATCGTGCCCGGCTCCCTGGTGCTGATCGGCGGAGCCCCCGGAATCGGCAAGTCGACGCTGACCACGATGGTGGCTGCCAATCTCGCCGCCGCCGGACGCCGAACGCTGTATATCTCGGCGGAGGAGTCAGCCGCCCAGATCCGGCTGCGTGCCGAGCGGCTGCGCGGCGGCGATCCGTTGGCGATTCCCGTCATCGCCGAGACCGACCTCGACACCGTGCTGGCCACCCTGGAGGCCGAGCGCCCCGAAGTCTGCGTGGTCGACTCCGTCCAGACGATCCATTCCGCCGAGCTGTCCAGCGCGGCCGGCTCGGTGGCTCAGGTGCGCGAGGTCGCCGACGCGATCATGAACGTCGCCAAGCGCCTGGATATCGCGGTCATCCTCGTCGGTCACGTGACCAAGGAGGGCGCCCTCGCCGGCCCCCGCGTGCTCGAGCACCTCGTCGACTGCGTGCTGCAGTTCGAGGGCGAGCGCGAGCGGACCTACCGGACAGTGCGGGCGATCAAGAACCGGTTCGGCTCCACCAACGAGGCGGGAGTCTTCGAGATGCGCGATGACGGGCTCGTCGAGGTGCTCGACGCCTCGGCCCGATTCGTCGCGGAGGCCACGCGCGCGCCCGGCAGCGTCGTGCTGTGCGCGATGGAGGGCTCACGGCCGCTGCTGGTCGAGGTGCAGGCGCTGGTCACCGGGTCAGAGCTGGTGCCCCCGCGGCGGGTGATGAGCGGCCTGGACCGCAACCGGGTCGCGCTCGTGCTCGCGGTGCTCGGCCGCCACGGCGGCATCGGACTGGGCTCCGCCGACGTGTTCGTCAACGTGGTGGGGGGGATTCGCATCGACGAGCCGGGGGCCGATCTGGCGGTCGCCCTGGCGGTGGCGAGCGCCGCCAAGCGGACGGCGCTGCACGGTGCACAGGCGCGCCCACTGGCCTGTTTTGGTGAGCTGGGCCTGACCGGCGAGCTGCGCACCGTTGGTCACGGTGACCGACGGCTGGCTGAGGCGGAGCGCTTCGGACTGGCCCCGGTCGTGGAGCCGGGAGCGCACGCCAGCCTGCGCGAGGCGCTCGGGGTTGCGCTGGGCCGGCCGCAAGCGTTCGCAAACGCGGCCTGAGCAGGACCTCCGCAAGTCAGCCGAGAGGGGTTACCGGCTAAAATCGACCGCGATGCCGCCGCGCTCCGGGGAAGAGCTCACCACCGAGCTCGAGGCTCGCCAGGAGTCCCGGATCATGAGGGCGCTCGAGATGGTCGCGCCCGGAACCTCGTTGCGGGAGGGGATCGACAACATCGTCGACGCCCGCACCGGTGCTCTGATCGTAATCGGCGATGCCGACGAGCTTGGGTTTCTTTTCTCGGGCGGGATCAAGCTCGACATCGACTACTCGCCGGCTTTCCTCTACGAGCTGGCCAAAATGGACGGGGCGATCACCCTGAGCTCCAACGCCACCAAGATTGCTCACGTCAACGTCCAGCTCACCCCGGACCCGACGATCCTCACCCTCGAGACCGGCACCCGCCACCGCACCGCCGAGCGGGTCTCCAAGCAGACCGATGCGATCGTGATCGCCGTCTCGGAGCGGCGCGAGGTCGTCTCGCTGTACGTGGACGGGACCAAGTACATCCTCGAGGACATCCCCGTCGTGCTCGCCAAGGCCAACCAGGCACTGGCCAC
>JALYZB010000059.1 GCA_030945945.1 Actinomycetota bacterium
GCCCGTGCGCGGCTTCCGGAAACGACTCACTAGAGTGCCTCGAGGCCATGGACCTCCTCGAATATCAGGGCAAGCAGCTATTCGCTCGCCATGGCGTGCCGGTGCCGAGCGGGAAGCCGGCGCGGACGGTCGAAGAGGCGGTGGCGGCCGCCGAGGAGATCGGCTACCCCTGCGTCGTCAAGGCCCAGGTGCAGATCGGCGGCCGCGGCAAGCTCGGCGGGATCAAGCTCTGCGCTGACCGCGATGAGGCCCAGGCCAACGCCGAGGCGATCCTCGGCATGGACATCCGCGGCCTCACCGTCCACGAGGTGTGGATCGAGGCCGCCTCGCAGATCGCTTTGGAGTATTACGCCTCGGTGGTCTTCGACCGCTCGGCCAAGGCCCCGCTGATCATGCTCTCGACCAAGGGCGGGATGGACATCGAGGCGGTCGCCGACGAGGATCCCGACGCGATCGCCCACCTGCACGTCGATCCGCTGATCGGCTTCCAGGACTTCCACGGCCGCCGACTCGCCTTCGAGGCCGGCATCGACGCCGACGTCGTGCGCCCGGTCGGGGTGATGCTGGCCAAGCTCTACGACGTGTTCGTCAAAGAGGAGGCGACCCTCGTCGAGGTCAACCCGCTGATCATCACCCCCGAGCGCGAGGTCCGTGCGCTGGACGCCAAGGTCACGCTCGACGCCAACGCGATGTACCGCCACGCGGATAACGCCCAGCTGCGCGATCTCAGCCAGGAGGACGCGCAGGAGGTGATGGCCAAGGAGCGCGGGCTGACCTACGTCAAGCTTGACGGCGACATCGGCATCCTGGCCAACGGCGCCGGTCTCTCGATGTCCACGCTGGATGTGGTCGCCGAGGCGGGCGGCGCGCCGGCCAACTTCCTGGACGCCGGCGGCGGCTCGCGGGCCGAGGCGATCACCAGCGCGGTCGAGGTGATCCTCTCCGACGCCAAGGTCAAGGCGGTCCTGTTCAACATCTTCGGCGGGATCACCCGCTGCGACGAGGTCGCCAGGGGCCTGATCGAAGCCTTCCAGCGGATCAACCCCACCGTGCCCTTCGTCGTACGCCTGGACGGGACCAACGGAGAGGAGGGCCGCGCGCTGCTCGCCGAGGCCCAGCTGCCCAACGTCCACACCGAGTCCACGATGGACGGCGCCGCCGCCCGGGTCGTGGAGCTGGCCACCGGCGCGGCCAGCGTGAGCAACCGAGCGCGCGCATGAGCATTCTCGTCGGCACCGAGACCCGGCTGTGCACCTCGGGCATCACCGGCCGCGAGGGCACCTTCCACTCGCTGCGTAACCGCGCGTACGGCACCCAGGTCGTCGCCGGCGTCACCCCCGGCAAGGGCGGTCAGGACGTCGAGGGCATCCCGGTCTTCAACACCTTTCATGCCGCGGTGCAGAGCGAGGACGCCAACACGGCGATGATCTTTGTGCCGCCGCGCTTTGCCGCTGACTCGATCCTCGAGGCCGAGGACGCCGGCATCGAGCTGATCATCTGCATCACCGAGGGGATCCCCGCCCACGACGAGATGCGGGTCTACAACACGCTGAAGAAGAATGGCCGCTCGCGGTTGGTCGGCCCTAACTGCCCGGGGATCCTGTCACCGGGCAAGGGCAGCGTCGGGATCATCCCGGCCCAGTTCTTCCGCGCGGGCAACGTTGGCGTGGTCTCGCGCTCGGGCACGCTGACCTACCAGATCGGCGATGTGCTGGCCAAGCGCGGCTTTGGCAACTCGAGCATCGTCGGCATCGGCGGCGACCCCGTGCCGGGCACCGACTTCATTGACGTGATCGCGATGTTCCAGGAGGACCCCGAGACCGAGCTGATCGTGATGTGCGGCGAGATCGGCGGCGACGCCGAGGAGCGCGCGGCCGACTTCATCGCCGAGCATGTCTCAAAGCCCGTGGTCGGCTACATCGCCGGCTTCACCGCTCCGCCCGGCAAGACGATGGGTCATGCCGGTGCGATCGTCTCCGGCTCGTCCGGCGGCGCCGCCGCCAAGGCGCAGGCGCTCGAGTCCAAGGGCGTCAGGGTCGGTCGCACCCCGACGCAGGTGGCCGAGCTGGCCGTGTCGCTGCTCGGCACCGACGCCTAGCCCGTTCCGCCCGCCGCCAACCTGCCCGATCCGCCGGGGCGGCCGTTACGCTCGCAGGCGAGAAACATGGCCGACGAACCGCAGATCTCGACCCTCGATGCGCGGCTGGCCGAGATCGATCGCCGCCTGCGCACGATCCAGACCGGGCTGACCGACGATGCCGGCGCCGAGCCTGATCCCCGAGCTGGGCTGCCACCCAAGCTCGCCGTCCCCGAGCCCAGCGAGCGCTGCGGCCGGGTCACGCGCCCGATCACCGTCGCCCCGCGCGCGCCTGCGCCGGCGGCCCTGGATAGGGCCGAGCTCGCCGACGAGGAGCCCGCGCTCATGATCGCCGAACTGCGCGGGCTGATCTCCGACCACGCGCGACTGCTGGACGCGATGGGCGAGCTGCTCGCCGCCGGCGAGAGGCTGCTGGCCCGGGCCGATGCGCCCGCCCCCCAAGAGCGTCGCTCGTCGCTGCTGCCGACCCCGGCCCCCCCGGCCCCCGCGGACCCCGCCGAGGTCACCGTCACGGCCGGGCCGTTCTCCAGCCTGGAGGCCGTCCGCGACTTCGAGCGGGCGCTCGAGCTGCTGCCGCACGTCGCCTCAGTACAGGCGCGCGGCTACGAGGGCGGGGATCGCGCGGTGGTCGACGTGCACCTCTCGCGTTCGAACCCGTAGGCTTGAGCCATGGCCGACTCCATCTCCTTCGCCCGGGGCGCACCCTCGGTGGACATCGTCGACGTCGACGGGCTGCGGGCCGCTGCCGAACGGGCGTTCAGCGCGGACCCGGGCGGCCTGACCGGCTACGGGACGGCGGTCGGTTATCTCCCGCTGCGGGCCTGGCTGGCCGAGCGCCACGGGGTTGAGCCCACCCAGGTACTGGTCACCAACGGCTCGATGCAGGCCGACGCGTTCCTGTTCGACACGCTGGTCGGCTCCGGCGACACCGTGATCGTCGAACGACCGACGTACGACCGCACCCTGCTGTCGCTGCGCACGCGCGGGGCCGATGTGCGGATGGTCCAGCTCGAGCCTGACGGGATTGACGTGGCGGCGGTTCAGGGGCTGCTCGCCGCGGGCACCAGGCCCAAGCTCGCCCACATCATCCCCAACTTCCAGAACCCGGCTGGCTACACGCTGTCGGCGGCCAAGCGCCAGACGCTGCTCGATCTCGCCCGCAGTTACGAGTTCACGATCTTCGAGGACGATCCCTACGTCGCGCTGCGCTTCGCGGGCGAGTCGCTGCCGACCATGCTCTCGATGGAGCCCGAGCGGGTGGTCTACGCCTCCTCGTTCTCCAAGACCGTCTGCCCGGGCATCCGGGTCGGCTATCTGGTCGGGCCCGAGGCGCTGATCGCCGACATCACCAAGCTGGCCACCAACACCTACATCTCACCGAGCATGGTATCCCAGGGGATCGTCTACGAGTTCGCCCGCTCGGGTGCGATCGACGACTCGATCGAGATCGTCCGCAACGCGCTGCGCGAGCGCGCCCAGACGCTCTGTCGCGCTCTCTCCGAGCACCTGCCCGACGCGAGCTTCGTGGCCCCCGAAGGCGGTTACTTCCTGTGGGTGGATCTGCCCTCGGGCAGCGATGTCGCCGCCCTGCAGACCGCCGCCGCCGAGCGAGGCGTGCAATTCGTCAAGGGCGACGATTTCCTGCTCGAGGGCGGGGGGTCCTCGCTGCGTCTGGCCTACTCCGGGGTCACCCCGGCACAGATCGAGGACGGCGTCGTGCGCCTGGCTCAGGCGTACGCCGCGGCGGGCTCGCCAGCGCATGCGGCCTGACGAGGCCCGCGGGCTTGCTCGCCTCGCCGGCGATGCCGCCGGTGGCATCGCCACCCAGAGCCAGGAGATGCATGCCGGGATCGCCGGACGGCTGTTCGGGGTCCTCGGCCCGGTTGCGAGTGGCCTCCGCACGTCACACGACACGATCGCCGCCGGTTCTACGCCGGCGCTCGCGCACTGACCGGCGCGCTGGTCCGCGGCGGGATCCACGCCTACGGTCTGAGCGCACCGACACCGATACCGCGCTCACGGACCCTCCGCGCACTCCGATCGCCGTCGGGGCACTGAACGGCGCTTTCAAGGATCTGCTGGAGCGAACCCGTAGCCCGCTGGCCAGAGACGACTGTCCTGCACCGCGGCCGCCAGCTCGTGCCCGACTGAGGGCTACGATCCCGACGCCCGCTGGACCGACACGGGCACCGAGATCCCGTTCCTGGACAGCGCCGAGCACTTCTTCGTCAGCGCGACCCTGACCCGCGACCCGCGGGCGCCGTTGGCTCCCGTGTTCGGCGATCTGCTCGTCCTGCACTCCAGCGCGTGGGCGCACCGCCGCACCGACGAGCGGATGCGCTTCCCGCTGGACCGCTATCGCCACATCGGCGGCGCGTCGCACTTCACGCTGCTCAACCATCCCGCGATCGATGCGTTGCGCGTGGACTGGCTGGGCCAGCGGGCGCTCCCCGCGCCCCGCCGGGCGCTGCCCGCGCCCGCGTGAGCCCGCAGCTCGCTCAGCGCCCGTAGCGCTCCCGGCCGAGCACCAGCTGATCGGGCAGCGCCGTGCGCGGGGGCGGTGAGGGGTCGGCGATCACCGAGACGG
>JALYZB010000318.1 GCA_030945945.1 Actinomycetota bacterium
CGCGGCGTCTATGACGAGGCCAAGCGCTACGCCGAGGCGCTGGTCATGGCCTACCACCGCCAGCAGGGTGTCGACACCGCGATCGTTCGCATCTTCAACACCTACGGCCCCCGGATGCGCCCGCACGACGGCCGCGCGATTCCCACCTTCCTGCGGCAGGCCCTGCAGGATCGGCCGATCACCGTGTTCGGAGACGGGGCGCAGACCCGCTCGTTCTGCTACGTCGATGACCTCATCCGGGGCATCATCGGGCTGGCCGAGTCCGGCTACCACGACCCGGTGAACATCGGCAATCCGGACGAGTTCACCCTGCTCGAACTGGCCCGCGAGGTCGTGCAGGCCACCGGCTCCAGCTCGGAGATCATCTTCGAGGCGCTGCCGACCGACGACCCTCAGGTGCGCCAGCCCGATATCAGTCTGGCCCGCGAGATTCTCGGTTGGGCGCCGGAGGTCCCCCTCCCCGAGGGATTGCGGCGCACCCTGGAGCAGTCGGGCACCGAGGCGCTCGTCGGCGCTCCCCGCTGAGCGGCGAACCCATCGCCAGACGACAGCCGAGTCGCAACGTTCCGGACATCTCCGGAACTCCGCGTTCACGCTACCGTTACAGGGGGGAGGGACAGTCACATCCTGGCCCAGGCTTACGCATGCTCGATCAACACGAGGCCATCCCGCGAACGAGCTCCGGCCACCAGGGCGCGCCGCGCGACGACCTGCCCGAGCTCGATGTGCGGCGGCGGCCGCCGCTGGCGAAGTTCCTGCTGCGGCGCGGCATGCTGCGCCGTGCGGCCCGTGTCCTGAGCCTGCTGATCATCGACCTCGCGGGCGTCGTGGCCGCGCTGGCGACCGCGATGATGGTCAAGCTCGCGCTGCTCGACGCCTTCAGCCTGCGCGCGGTGTGGAACGAGAGCCGCCCCTGGATCACGTTCGCCTACCTGGTGACGGTGCTGATGTTCGCTCGCGTCGACCTGTACGCCGAACGAGCGCGGCGCCCTGGCCTGGCGCGGATCGCCTCGGCGCTGTTTCAGACCACGGTCATCTCGCTGGTCTTCGCGCTCGCCAGCGGTCGGCACTTCTCCAGCTACTACATCTTCTACGGCTCACTCATCTTCGGGGTCGTGTATCTCGCCGGGCTCCGGCATCTGTACACGCGGTTCACCGGCTACCTGCTCGCCCAGGCCGGCTACCGCCGGCGCGCGCTGCTGGTCGGCTCCGGCGGTCACATCGATGCCGTCGCCCACGCGCTCGGCGGCTCCGCCGGCCGCTCGCAGATCAGCCTGGTCGGCTTCATCGCGCTGGTACCCCGGCCCGAGAACGGTCTTCGCTCGCTCGGCCGCTTTGACCAGCTCAGCGAGGTGCTCAGTCACGAGCGCATCGACGATGTGATCATCGCCGACCCGGACTTTCCGCCGGCCTCGGCGGTCGAGCTGGTGGACCGCTGTCACCAGCGTGGGATCAGCGTCCATGTCGTCCCGTCGACGATGGAGATCCTCACCGACCGGGCCGAGTTCGTGCCCGGGGTCCCGGTTCCCCTGTTCACCCTGCGCCCCCCGGTGTTCGACGGCGCCCAGTTCGCGCTCAAGCGCAGCTTCGACCTCGTGCTCGCCTCCGCGCTGCTGATCGTCCTCTCACCGATCCTGATCGCGATCGCGATCGCGGTGCGGCTCAGCTCCCATGGGCCGATCATCTACCGCTCGAGCCGTCCCGGCATGGCCGGCCGGCCGTTTGACTGCCTGAAGTTTCGCACGATGTTCGATGACGCCGACGCGTCGCAGGACGCGCTGGAGGCACTCAACGAGCTCTCCGGGGCGCTGTTCAAGATCCGCGAGGATCCCAGGCTGACCCCGGTCGGGCGTCCCCTGCGGCGCTTCTCACTGGACGAGCTGCCCCAGCTGTGGAACGTACTGCGCGGCGACATGTCCCTGGTGGGCCCGCGGCCCCTCCCGATGCGCGACTTCGAGCGCCTGGAGGAGTGGCACAAAAAGCGCTACCTCGTCCTGCCGGGGATCACCGGCCTATGGCAGGTCTCGGGCCGAGCCGAGCTGGAATTCGATGACCTCGTCCGCCTGGACTTCCTGTATTTGGAGCAGTGGTCCATCTTCCTGGACCTCTCGATCCTGCTCAGGACGATCCCCGCCGTGTTCACCCGGCGCGGCGCGTTCTGAGCGTCCCTGTAGGCTCAGGCGCTCGATGCCGCCCACCGACCGCTTCGTTATCTCCTTCGCCGCCGAGCCGCCGCAGGAGCCCCTGCCCTACGGGCGCTGGGCCGACACGCTGCGCGAACACTTCCTCGCCGCCTGCCGAGAGATCGACTCCGAGGGCGAGGACCTGGGCACGTTTGGCGAGGTCGCTTGGTTCCCGGACCGAACCTACGCCGGGCGCACCTACCTCCCCGCGGTCGCCCTGACCAGCACGGGCTACGAGCTGTTCGGCTTCGTCTCCTTCGCGGACGGTTCCGGCGAGGGGGGTCGTGGCCCCAGCGACTTCGAGGCCCGCGCCGACTTCACCGCCGAGCTCGCCGAGTCAAACCCGGAGTGGAAGCTCGACCTCAATGACGACGTCGTGGCCATCTGGCGCGGCGAGCAGGGCCGCACGGCGGAGATGACCCTCGTGTGGGGCGTGCCGATGATCACCGACGGGGTGGTGGTCACCGCCGAACTGGCCGGTCTCGCGGTCGACCAGTGCGCGCTCGTCGACGAGCGCTTCACGCTGCTGGCCCCCGACAACTACCGCTCGGACTACCTCGAGGTCAAGCTGTGGGACAAGCGCGGCTCAGAGCTGGCCGTCGAGTCGCTCTACGTCGACG
>JALYZB010000088.1 GCA_030945945.1 Actinomycetota bacterium
GCCCATCAGCTCTCGCTGGCGGGGATCGACGTGATCGGCGTGCCCAAGACGATCGACAACGACCTCGGGGCGACCGACCAGACCTTCGGCTTTGACACCGCGCTGCAGATCGCGACCGACGCGATCGACCGCCTGCACACCACCGCCGAGAGCCACCATCGCATCCTCGTAGTCGAGGTGATGGGCCGCAGCGCGGGGTGGATCGCCCTGCACTCCGGGCTGGCCGGTGGCGCCGACGTGATCCTGATCCCCGAGATCCCGTTTGACATCGACGAGGTCTGCGGCCTGATCGGCCGCCGCCACGGCCGCGGCCGCTACTTCTCGATCGTCGTCGTCGCCGAGGGCGCCCTGCCCAAGGAGGGGACGATGAGCGTCAGCACCGGGGAGAAGGACGAGTTCGGCCATCCCCGTCTCGGCGGGATCGGTCAGCAGCTGGAACGGGAGATCGAGACGAGAACGGGGTTTGAGACGAGAGCCACCGTGCTCGGCCACATTCAGCGGGGGGGCACACCGACTGCGTTTGACCGCGTTCTCGCCACCCGGCTGGGCCTGGCGGCGATCGACGCCGCCCACGACCGGAGCTGGGGTGCGATGACCGCGCTGCACGCCACCGAGATCGCGCTCGTCCCGCTGGCCGAGGCGGTGGCCGAGGTTCGCCGCGTCCCGGTCGGGGAATACGAACGCTACGGGGTGCTGTTCGGATGAGCCGGCAGCCGCGCTTTGACCGTCCCCGAACGCCTGAAATCCGACGAGGAGATCCGACTATGCTGAACCTCTTGGCCTCCTTTCATCGCTGCGCACGCCGATGAGTGCGATCGGCTCCACCACAGAGCTCGATGAGCTATGCATCAACACGATCCGCACGCTCTCGATAGACGCCGTCCAGAAGGCCAACTCCGGCCATCCAGGCGCTCCGATGGGCCTGGCGCCGCTCGCCTACACGCTCTACACGCGCATCATGCGCCACAACCCGTCGGACCCGGACTGGATTGACCGCGATCGCTTCGTGCTCTCGGCCGGTCACGCGTCGATGCTGCTGTATTCGATGCTCTACCTGACCGGCTATCCGCTGAGCTTGGAGGACATCAAGAACTTCCGCCAGGTCGGCTCACCGACTGCCGGGCACCCGGAGCGCAAGTACAGCCCCGGAATCGAGGCGACCACTGGCCCGCTCGGGCAGGGGATGGCGATGTCGGTCGGGCTGGCGCTGGCCGAGCACATGCTCGCCGCGCGTTACAACCGCGACGGCCACGACATCGTCGGTCACTACACGTTTACGGTCGCCTCGGACGGCGACATGCAGGAGGGCATCGCCTCGGAGGCCTCCTCGTTCGCCGGTCACCTCGGCCTGGGCCGGCTGATCGCGTTCTATGACGACAACAAGGTCCAGCTCGCCGGACCGACCGACGAGTCGTTCACCGAGGATGTGGCCAAGCGCTATGAGGCCTACGGCTGGCACGTGGAGAAGGTCGGCGAGGACCTGTCGCCGGACCGCCTCGAGTCGGCCACGCGGACCGCGATGGCGATCGAGGACCGGCCCTCGCTGATCCTCGTGCGCTCGCACATCGGCTACGGCAGCCCCCACAAGCAGGACAGCTACAAGGCCCATGGCTCGGCGCTGGGCGAGGACGAAGTCCGGCTGACCAAGGAGGCCTACGCCTGGGACCCCGACAAGCACTTCTACGTGCCCGACGAGGCGCTGGCGCACTTCCGCCAGTGCTGCACGCGCGGTCCGGAGATCGAGGCCGAATGGCAGAGACGCTTTGACGCCTATCGCGAGACCTTCCCCGACCAGGCGGCCGAGCTTGAGATGATCGACGCGGCGGAGTTGCCCGACGGCTGGGAGGCCGACCTGCCGCGCTTTGATCCCGCCGATGATCCGATTGCGACCCGCAAGGCGTCCGGTGAGGTGATCCAGTGGGCGGCCAAGGCGATTCCGCACCTCGTTGGCGGCTCGGCCGACCTGTCGAGCTCCACGCTCACCAACATCGACGACGGCGGCGTCATCCAGACGGGCACGTTCAGCGGGCGCAACATCAACTTCGGCGTCCGCGAGCATGCGATGGGGGCGATCGTCAACGGGCTCGGGCTGCACGGCTTCCGGGCCTTCGGCGGCACGTTCCTCACCTTCTCGGACTACATGAAGGGCGCACTGCGGCTCTCGGCGCTGATGAAGCTCCCGTCGATCTGGGTCTACACCCATGACTCGATCGGCCTCGGCGAGGACGGCCCGACCCATCAGCCGGTCGAGCAGCTCGCCGGGCTGCGCGCGATGCCCCGGCTGAACGTGATCCGCCCCGCGGACGCCAACGAGACCGCGCTGGGTTGGCGCTTCGCCCTGCGCAGCACTGAGGACCCGACCGCCTTCGCGCTCTCGCGCCAGAACCTGCCGATCCTCGATCCCGACGCCGTTCCCGACGACGCGATCGAGCGCGGCGCCTATGTGCTGCGCGACGCCGAGGGCGGCGCTCCGGAGCTGATCCTGATCGGGACCGGCTCAGAGGTCTCGCTGTGTATGGAAGCGGCCGACGCGCTGGACG
>JALYZB010000093.1 GCA_030945945.1 Actinomycetota bacterium
AGGAGTGCGCAGAGGTCTGCGCGGAAGCGTGCGGCCGCCCCGGTCCAGCGTTGATCACCGAGCGCGCCGGCAGCAGAACCACGCCGCTTGACGCCCCGGCCAACTCGACGCACGGCCGCGCCGAGCAGTTCAGGGCCCCGGCGTAGCACGTGCCTGATTGCGGCAGCGGCGCGGCGAACGCGCGGGGCGCCACCGTATGGCGGCCGCGGAGGACCCTCCCCTGGCCACCGATCGGCGTCACGAAGCCGCGGGCAACCAGTCGGCGCAGCACGACCCGCAGCGCGCGGGGAATCGTGCCCGTGAGCCGCAGAGCCGGCGCCGGCCGAGAGGTCCGCGCGACGGCCGTCGCGCGGACCGGGGTCGCCGATCGCGCCAAGACGTTGTCACCGAGCACCAAGGGCACCGCGACCAATGCAGCCAGGAACCCGATGGCTGACGCGATTGTGCGCATCGTGCCAATCAGTATCTCGCGCGCGGGAGCCCGGCCGCAACTGTCAACCGCCGGCGCGCGCCTCCAGTTCGGCCGGCGACACGATCTCGGTGCGCGAGCTGAGCATCCACTGCTGCCCGAAGGGGTCCTCCAGGCGTCCGCCGCGCTCGCCGTAGAAGTGATCGGCGAGCGGGTAGACGACGCTCGCCCCTGCGGCCACCGCCCGCTCCCAGGCCGCGTCGACGTCGGGCCAGTAGGTGGCCAGCAGCGCGCGGTAGCCATCGTCCTCGGTGAGCATCACCACCGCGTCACCGACCCGCAGCTCGGTATGGATGAGCGTGCCGTCCGGCGCGCAGAAGCGCTCGTAGATCTCCTGGGCGCCGAATGCGACGGCGTAGAAGTCCAGGGCGGCGATCGCGTCGGACACGGCCAGGCGCGCCGTCACCGTCGTCAGGTGCTCGGGCACGGGAGCGACGCCGTCGGCCCCGGCCGCACCGGCTGTCCCGGCCGCGGTGGCCTGGGCCAGGCCCGGCTGTTCGTAGACCCCGAAGACGTTGCCGAACGGGTCCTGAATGTGGGCGAACACCTCGGACTCAGCGGCGTCGATGCCGCGGACGACGCGGCCGGAGGCCGCCCGGACGCGGACCAGGACGGGCTCGATGTCCCCGACCATGACGTGGATCACGACCCCGGGCGTGCCCGACGGGGGCCGCCCGGTGACCCAGGTGCCGCTCACCTGGCCGACCGCGTCGTCGAAGGCGATCGACCCATCTCCGCGCTCGCGCAGGCGCCAGCCGAACACGTCGGCATAGAAGGACGAGGCGTCGGCGGGGTCGTCGCACGGGATCTCGACGTAACAGATCTTGCCGTCGGCGTAACGAGGTTCTGATTCCGAGGTCATGGTCAATTAAAGTACGCGTACAGAAAGTGACTGTCAACCCTTCAACCGACCCTGCCTCCCCCGGCGGCTCCGATCACGGGCATGACCCGAGGCGAGCGACCCAGGCGGCACCCCGTCCGCGCGGCCGACCCGCGCGGCTGACCCGCGCGGCGGTGCTCGATGCTGCGATGGCTCGTCTGGACGCCGAGGGCGTCGGGGCGGTGACCTTCCGAACCTTGGCCGCCGACCTCGGGGTCTCGCCGATGGCCCTCTACGGTCACGTCGCCGACAAGGACGACGTGCTGCTCGCACTCGTGGACCGGCTCGCGGACCGGCTCGTGCACCCGGCCCCCCCGGCCGACCCGAGCGCCGCGATCCGACTGCGCTGGCAGACGCTCTACGAGGGTCTGGCCGAACACCCCTGGCTGCCCGAGGTCCTCGCTCGCCGGCGGCTGATGGCCCGGTCGGTGCTCGGGGCGGTCGAGGACATCCACGCCTCCCTCGTGCGCGCCGGGCTCACTCTCGAGCAGGCGATCCGTGCCTACCGGATCATGTGGGAGTTCACCCTCGGGGCGCTCCTCGTGCGGGCCGGGACGGCGGTGCCCGACCGTCTCGCCCCCAGCGTTCAGGCTCAGCTGCGTGGGGCGCCGGATCCCGAGCGCTACCCGACGCTTGCCGCATCGGCCCCGACGTGGCGCGCGATCGAAGGCCGTGACACCTATGCGCGGGACCTCGCCGCCCTGCTCGACGGGCTGCTCGCCGGGGCCGCGGACGGCGAGAACCGCCCGGGATCACCGAATCCCATGCCGGGCTGATCGACGACCCCTTCGCTGGCAGCCGGCATCCGGCAACGGCCAGTCACGCCCGCAGGCGTAACCTCCCGTCAGCCAGGCTGGAAGCCCAGGCCCGGCGCACTCGCGAGCTCACTCTGGGCCTCTGCTTGAATGAACCCAATGCCGACCCGAGATCAAATCACAGACGCGCTGCGCTCCGTCATCGACCCCGAGCTGCGCCGCGACATCGTCGAGCTGAAGATGGTGCGCTCGATCGACATCCACCCCAACGGGGTGATCGACGTGATGGTCTCACTGACCACCGCCGGCTGCCCGATCCGCAGCCACTTTCAGGACGGTGTCGCCAAGGCGGTCCGGAGCCTGGACGATGTCAGCGCCGTGAACGTCAGCTTCGACGTCCTCTCGGACGAGGAGAAGGCGGCCCTCGGAATCAAGCTCGGCCGCCCTGCGCTCCCCGAAGGCGCATTGGCCCAAGTTTCGAACGTCATCTGCATCGGCTCGGGCAAGGGTGGGGTCGGCAAGTCCAGCGTAACCGCCAACATGGCCGCCGCGCTGGCGGCCAACGGCAAGTCCGTCGGAGTCCTGGACGCCGACGTGTGGGGCTACTCCCAGCCGCGGATGTTCGGCGTCGGCGCCGAGCGCCCCAAGGTCAACGCCGACCGCAAGCTGATCCCGATCACCGCCCACGACGGCATCAAGGTGATGTCGATCGGTTTCTTCGTCGAGCAGGACGCTGCGGTCGTCTGGCGCGGTCCGATGCTCCACAAGGCGCTGCAGCAGTTTCTCGAAGACGTCGACTGGGGCGTGCTCGACTACCTGCTCATCGACCTGCCTCCGGGCACCGGTGATGTCTCGATGACGCTCGCCCAGCTGCTGCCGCAGGCCAAGTTCCTGATCGTCACCACGCCGCAGCCGGTCGCCCAGAAGGTCGCGGCCCGCTCCGCGGAGATGGCGGCCAAGCTCAAGCTCGAGATCGCGGGTGTGATCGAGAACATGTCGGGCTTCGTCACCCCCTCCGGTGAGCGCTTCCAGATCTTCGGCGAGGGCGGCGGACAGTTGCTGGCCGAGGACCTCGACGTGCCGCTGCTGGCCAAGATCCCGCTGACCATGGCGCTGCGCGAACAGTCAGATAAAGGAATGCCGCTTGTCTTCTCTGACCCTGATGACCCTGCCGCCCAGGCCATCACCCAGGGCGCCCGCGGGCTGATCGCGCTATCTCCGATCGAGCTGCCGGTCATGCAGGCCCCGTCTCCCGCGGCGGCTCCCCGGCCGGCCGGGATGTCGCTCCCGATGGCCTAGCGGCCGTCGGGGCGGGCGGCGGCTAACCCGCGCGGAAGCTGGTTGAAACCGCCGGCCGGCGCGACCGCTGGTGGTTCAAGCGGCGACTCGCCGCGCTCCCGCGGAAAAACGCTACTTGGAGAAGTACTTCGCGTTGAGCAGCGTGTAGTTCTGCCACTCGTCGGGGAGCTGATCCTCGGCGAAGCAGGCATCCACGGGGCAGGCCTCGACACAGGCGTCGCAGTCGATGCACTCCTCGGGGTCGATGTAGAGCATCTCGACCTTCTCGTAGTCGGGCTCGTCGGGCGTGGGATGAATGCAGTCGACCGGGCAGACCTCGACGCACGAATTGTCCTTGGTGCCGATGCAGGGCTCGGCGATGACGTAGGCCATGTCGGATCCTCTGTGTTCGTTCCGGGGAGACCGGTCGGGCCGGCGAGTCCGAGATTCTAAGCCCTCGAGCCGGTTGGGACGGCTCCCCGCGATAGCCTCCCGCCGGTGCTGCTGCTGACCGGCGCCACCGGAACCGTCCGACGCGCCGTGCTGCGCCGCCTCGTGGCGGCGGGAACCCCGGTGCGGTGCCTGGTCCGCGATCCCCGCCGGCTCGGCGCCGAACGTGCCGGCGTGCACCGGTTCGTGTTCTTCTCCACGCTTGGAGCCTCGACCCGGCGCCGCGCGCGGCTGATGCGGGCCAAGGCGATCGCGGAACGAGCGGTGCTGGACTCTGGCCGGGCCCGAGACCCTCAGCCAGCGCGAGATCGTCGAGATCGCCCTGCGCTCGTTCCGGCGCCGGCGACGGATCGTCGGGGTGCCGGCGGGGGCCGTCCGGCGGTTGCTGAACCTCGTCGAGCTGTTCGGCGGCCCGACGGCGTTTGCCACCTGGGACGAGGCCGAGCTGCTCGAGGTGCCGCTGATCTCGCGTCAGGGCACCGCCGACGCCGAGCGCCTCGGCGTCGCGCCCAGGCCGATGCGGGCCGTGCTCGGCGTGGGCTGAGGCCGGTAACGGGGGGCTGAGGCCGGTAGCGGGGTGGCCTCAGGCCGGCAGCGACGGGCTCCGGTGAGCCCAGGGCAGCGCCGTCTGCAGCTGCGTGGCCAAAGCGAGCAGGACGTCCTCACGAGCGGGTGCACCGATCAGCTGAACGGCCGTGGGCAGGCTGTGCTCTCCGTGGTAGAGCGGTAGCGAGATGGCCGGCTGCCCGGTCACATTGAGAATCGCCGTGTAGGGGGTGAAGCGGGCCGAGCGCTCGTAGCTGGCCCACGGATCGGGTCCGCGGCCGTGGATCTCCCCGATCGGCACCGGCGGCTCGGCCAGGGTGGGCGTGATCACGGCGTCAAACCCGGTCATCGACGCGACCACCGCGCGGGCCACGGACTGCAGCTGCATCGTGGCGGCGAGCGCGGTCAGCGCGTCCAGCTCGCGCGCGTGCTCCCACATCGCCCAGGTCAGCGCCTCGACGTCGGCTTCGTGCGGCGCCCGGCCGGCCAACTGGCCGCCGATCAGCGTGACCAGCGAGATCTGAGGGCCGAAGGCATTGGTGAAGACGGGCAGCAGGTCCATGCCCGACCAGGGCGGCTGCACCTCTGAAACCTCGTGACCCAGGGACTCAAGCAGCGCCGCGGCGTCGCGTGCCGCCGTCTCGCAGGCCGGATCGAGCTCGGCGCCGTCCAGCGGCAGATTGAGCGCCAGCCCGATCCGCAGCCGGGCGGGCGGCTCGGTCGCCTCAGCGAAGGGACGCGACGGCGGTGGGGCCCAGGTGGCGTCCCCGGCCTCATAGCCGGCCAGCAGGTCGAGCACTGCGGCGCTGTCGGCGACGTCCCGGGTGAGCACGCCGTCGCAGACCAGGAAGCTGTCCCCGGACTCCGGACCGACCGAGACCCGGCCGCGGGCGGGCTTGAGGCCGACCAGGCCGCAGCAGGCGGCGGGGATCCGGATCGAGCCGCCGCCGTCATTGCCGTGGGCGATCGGCACCATCCCGGCGGCCACCGCCGCCGCCGAGCCGCCGCTGGACCCGCCCGGCGTGCGCTCCAGGTTCCACGGGTTGCGGGTCGGCCCGTTGCGCCGCGATTCGGTGGTGGGAAGGATCCCCATCTCGGGCAGCGCGGTCTTGCCGACGATCACGAAACCCGCCTCGCGCAGCCGGCGCACAAGGAACGAGTCATGCCCGACGACGAGCTCACCGAACAGGTCCGAGCACATGGTCAGCGGCATCCCGGCCACCGCCCGGTTGTCCTTTATCGCGATCGGAACCCCGGCGAAGGGGCGCTCGTCACCGGGACCGATCGCCTCAGCGTCAGAAAGCGCGCGCTCATGCGCGACGTGCGTGAACGCGTTGATGTGCGGCTGCAGCACATCGATGCGGTCCAGGGACGCCTGCACCAGCTCGCGGGCGGACAGCTCGCCGGAGCGGATCAGTCCGGCCAGCTCCAAGGCGGAGCGCTGCAGCAGCTCGGGCACGGCGGTCACCCTACCGGGGCGCGCCGGCCACGGGACACCGGGAGATCGGGGATAGCCTGTCGTTCAGGCGACGAAGACCATCGAGGAGAGCATCCAGAGCATGAGCGCAACACCGGAAGTTCAGTCCGGGCTCGAGGGTGTCATCGCCTTCGCGACCGAGATCGCCGAACCCGACCGCGAGGGCGGCGCCCTGCGCTACCGCGGTGTCGACATCGAGGAGCTCGTCGGAACGGTTCCGTTCGAGCACGTCTGGGGCCTGCTCGTCGACGGCACGCTGGAGCCGGGGCTTCCCCCCGCCGAGCCGCACTCGCTCAGCGTCCGGTCCGGCGACCCGCGCGTCGACGTCCAGTCCGCGCTGGCCATGCTCGGTCCGCAGTGGGGTTTCGGAGAGCTGATCGACATCACCGACGAGGAGGCCCGCGATAACCTCGCCCGTGCCTCGGTCATGGCCCTGTCCTTCGTGGCCCAGTCCGCACGCGGCATCGGTCAGCCGCCCGTTTCCCAGCGCGAGATCGACACCGCAACCTCGATCCCCGAGCGCTTCCTGATGCGCTGGCGTGGCGAGGCCGATCCCCGCCACGTCAAGGCGATCGACGCCTACTGGAACTCGGCCGCCGAGCACGGCATGAACGCCTCGACGTTCACCGCGCGGGTCGTGGCCTCGACCGGCGCCGATGTCGCGGCCGCCCTGTCGGCCGCGGTCGGTGCGCTGTCGGGCCCGCTGCACGGCGGCGCCCCGTCGCGCGTGTTGAGGATGCTCGACGAGGTCGCCGAATCGGGCGACGCCGAGAAGTACGTCAAGGACGCGCTGGATCGCGGCGAGCGGCTGATGGGCTTCGGCCATCGCGTCTACCGCGCCGAGGACCCCCGAGCCCGGGTGCTGCGCCGCACCGCCCACGAGATCGACGCCCCGCGCGTCGAGGTCGCCGAGGCGCTGGAGACCGCGGCCCTGGCCGAGCTCAAGGCCCGTCGCCCCGATCGTGTGCTGGCCACCAACGTCGAGTTCTGGTCCGCGGTCGTGCTCGATTTCGCGGATATCCCGCCGGAGATGTTCACGCCGATGTTCACCTGCGCGCGCACGGCCGGCTGGTCGGCCCACATCATGGAGCAGAAGCGCGAGGGCAAGCTGATCCGTCCAACCGCTAAGTACGTCGGACCGGCGCCGCGCAAGCTCGCCGAGGTGCAGGGCTAGCGCCGCGTCAGGTGCCGAGGTAGGCCGCGAGGTGCTCACCGGTGAGCGATCGGAGTCCCGCCCGCCCGGCGACGAGCTCGGTGGGCGTCCCCTGAAAGACGATCTGGCCGCCCTCGCACTCCTCGCAGGGGGCGGCGACACCGGCCATCATCGCCAGGTCGGTGTAGATGACGCCGAGGAGCCGAGGTGGCGGATCATCTTGACGCGCTGCGCCTCACCGCCAGAGAGGGTGCCCGAACGGCCGGTCGAGTGAGAGGTAGCCCAGCCCGATCTCCGCGAACCAGTCAAGCGTCTGCTTGGTGTACTTGCGGATCGGCTTCTCCGGGTCAACGAAGCCCGACTCGCCGTAGAGCCGGGAGTTCCAGGCGACTGTGTGTCTGTCCTCACGTCGCGATCGTGTCCAGCCTCAGCCCCGGTACACCCCGTCCACGTACTGCGCGACCATCCGCCCGGCGCAGAACATCGGGCCGAGCGTGCGCAGCGAGGCACGAACGCGCGCGATCCAGGCGGGCGGGATCCCCGTCGCGTCACGGTCGTAGAAGGCCGGCACGACCTCGTGCTCGAGCAGATGGTGCAGCGCGGCGCCATCGCGCTCGTCCTGGGCGTGGTGATTTGAGTCCACCTCGCCGGCGATCGCCCAGCCGTTCTCGCCGTCATAGCCCTCGGCCCACCATCCGTCGAGCACACTGAGCTGCAGGCCCCCGTTGAACACCGACTTCATCCCACTCGTCCCGCTGGCCTCCAGCGGCGGACGGGGAACGTTGAGCCACACGTCGCAGCCCCGGACCAGCCACGCCGCCGACGAAAGGTCATAGTCGTCCAGGAACACGACGCGCTCGGCCACAACGCGCGCCGCCTTGAGCCCGAACAGGCTCTGCAGGACCCGCTTGGCCTCCTCGTCCCGGGGGTGGGCCTTGCCCGCCAGCACGACCTGGACGGGGCGATCGCCGCCGAGCAGGGCGAGCGTCCACTCCGGATCGCGGGTGAGCAGGTCCAACCGCTTGTAGGTGGCCACTCGCCGGGCAAAGCCGATCGTCAGGACCTCGGGATCAAAGCCGCGTGCGGCCGCGTCGACATAGTCGCGCAGGTCCCCGCGGATCAGGCGATCACCAACGCTGCGCTGGCCGACATAGCCGACGAGCGCCGCCCGCTGCCGCGCTCGCGCCCCCCACAGCTCCGCGGCCGGGATGACAGCGACCGGCGCCCACGTCGCGGAATCCTCGGCGCGGTCGATCCAACCCGTGCCCAGGTGGCGATCCAGCAGCGCGCGCATCGGGGTGCCGATCCAGGTCGGGACGTGGACACCGTTGGTGACGTGGCCGATCGGCACCGGCTGGGACTCGTCGCGGTCGGGCCACAGCCAGTGCCACATGTCACGGGCGACCTCGCCGTGGCGGCGGCTGACCCCGTTGGCGGCCCGGCTCATCCGCAATGCCGCCTGGGTGACCCCGAACGGCGCCCACGGATCCTCCACCTGGTCACGGCCGAGCGCGACGAGCTCGTTGGCGGTGGCGCCGAGCTGCACCGCGAGACGGCCAACGACCGACCGGACCTGATCCGGCGGGTAGGTATCGTTGCCGGCGGGCACCGGCGTGTGGGTGGTGAACACCGTGCGCGAGCGCGCCCGTCCCAGCGCCTCGTGCAGCGTCGAGCCGCTGCCCTCGCGGGCGAGCTCGAGCGGGGCCAGCGCGGCGTGGCCCTCGTTGAGGTGGATCACGCCGGGTTCCAAGCCCATCGCCCGCAGCGCACGGATCCCTCCGACGCCGAGCAGCGCGTACTGGGCCAGGCGCGTCTGGCCGTCGCCGTCATACAGGCGCCCGGTGATCCAGCGCTCCAGCGGCGCGTTCGCCGCCGTGTCGGTGTCGAGCAGAAAGAGCGGCACGCGGCCGACGTCCACGCGCCAGATCTGGGCGATCACCTCGGCCTCACCGATCGGGACCCCGACCGTGAGCGGGTCGCCGGCCGCGGTGCGCACCAGCGCGGCGGGCAGGCGATCGGGGTCAGTCTCCACCCAGTACTCGTGCTGCCACCCGGAGGCATCGATGCGCTGGCGAAAGTAGCCCTTGCGGTACATCAACCCGACGGCGACCATCGGCAGCGCGCGGTCCGAGGACTCCTTGAGGATGTCGCCGGCCAGTGCCCCCAAACCGCCGGAGTAGACCGGCAGCGAGACGTGAACGCCGTACTCCGAGCATAGAAACGCGATCGGGGAGGCGGCGTCAAACCGCGTGTCGGCCGCGGGGCGAGCGAGGTCGGCAGTTAGCTGTGCCTCGAGCCCGGCGGCGCGCCGGACGAGATCTGAGTCCTGGGCGGCCCGCCGCAGCGTGGCGGCGTGGCATTCCTGCAGCAGACGCACCGGGTTCTGCAGGCACAGTGCGAAGCGGTCGGCGTCCAGGGACGCAAACAGCTCGGGCGCTCCGGGCAACCAGGACCACCGGTAGTTGAACGCCAGCCGAGCGAGCGGCGCCAGCGGCTCGGGCAGGCGCGCGGCGAGATCCTCCGCGGCGCGGCGGAGGTCGGCGCTGCCGTCGCGAGCCACGGCGACTCCGGAACCGGGCGGGGTGACGGCATCCACTGACCGGCGATTATCCGGCAACCGGCCCTCGCGTGTCGACTAGAGCCACCAGATGGTTGATTGCGCGACCACGCGGCCGCGCAATCAACCAACTAGCCTCGCCGCGGATGAGCCCGGCGGCCGAGCCCGAACCTCGCGGACCACGGCTCGGGGTGCTTGCGTTCGGGGACTCGATCACCCACGCCGGCGGCCAGCTGCAGTGGGGCGTCGCGCTGCACTCGTGGGCGCTGTGGACCGCGCGCGGGCTGGGTCTGGCCTACACCGGGTTCGCCGTTGACGGAGCCAGCGTCGGTGACCTGGTCACCGAGCAGCTCCCGGCGTCCGCGGCCCGCTCGGCTGACCCGAACGCGCGCTACGACTTGGGCTGTCTGTACATCGGCGTCAACGACGTCCGGGCGTCGGATTGGGACCCCGTCGCGTTCGAAGCTGGGCTCGGCACCGCTCTGGCGTTTCTCATCGCGCGCTGTGAACGCACGCTGGCGCTGACCCTTCCGACCGGGCTCGGGGTGCCTTCCGCCGGGGCCGCGGCTCGCGCGGCCAACGCGGTGATCGAGCGCCAGGCGTCCGCCCACGGCGCGCTGGTCGTGGACCTGGACGGCTTCGGGGCCCGCAACCAGGTGATGCCCGACCGCGTGCATCCAACCGCATTCGGGCAGATCGCGATCGCCGAGCGGGCGCTGGCGGTGCTCGCCGCCGACGGCCTGCCCACACGGGTCGCGCCCGTCTCGCTGATCGACTATGAGATCTCGCGGCGCGGGCGATTGCGCGATGACGTCACCTACGTGTACCGCTCGGCCAAGGAGCACGTGCGCGGGCGCCGACGCTGAGGCCCCACCCGCGGCAGGCGCTTCCGGCCTGCCGGATAGAGATGTTCATCACCTCGGTGGTCGCTGACAGCCGGCGTCCGTCACCCCGTGTTGCGGGTTGCCGCCGGGTGCGGGTGCGCTGCTGGCATGCCGCCGTGCGGCGCGCGCCGGGGGCGCCTGTGCGGCTTCGAGTGCCTCGGCGAGCATGGTGAGCGTTTCCGTCGCGGCTTTCTCGTGCTTGCGTGACCAGCCGGCGAGCAGCGGCCCGAGCGTCAACCCGAGCGTCTTGATGAAGCGGTCGGCGAGACGCTGTCCGTCGGGGGTGAGCTCGATCAGGGTTACTCGACCATCGGCCTCCTCGCCGCGCCGGCCCCGAGCCGATCATCCGTGTCTACCCCGAGCGAATCATCGCCTGGGGGATTGACGCGAAACGCAGCGCCAGGACCGTGGACGGCGCTTGGGACTCTCGAGCCCGGACGGGGCGGCCTGGAGGAGGCGCAACTGCAGGCCCCTCCCGGTTGGCCAACGCCGGGCAAGAGTTCGAGGGCAACCCTGCAGTCGCACCCCGATCGGCACCGGAATAGCCGGGTGGCTATCGCGTCCACCGTCAGGACGGCAGGCGGCCCGCCTCGTCGGTGACCTCCTGCAGGCGTCGCGCGAGCGCCGGCGTCAGCGCGCCGCGCTTCATCTGCCAGCGCCAGCTCCCCCCGGCGCTGGCGGGATCGTTCATCCGCGCCTCGCTGCCCAAGCCGAGGACGTCCTGGGCCTGGATCATCGCCAGCACCGCCGGCGAGGAGTGCGCCATCCGGATGAGCCCCCACCACGGGCGCCGCTCCGCGAAGCCGAGCCGCGCCAGCTCGGCGCCCACGAACGCCCGCTGCTCGGCGGGCAGGGATTGAAACCAGCCGCGGGCGGTGTCGGAGTCATGGGTGCCGGTGTAGACGACGCGGTGGGCGACGTGGTTGGCCAGCCGGTGCGGGCTGGTGAGATCGTCGGGGTCAAAGCCGAACTGGATCACGAGCATGCCGGGCAGCCCGACCGAATCACGCAGCCGCTCGACGGCGGGGGTGATCACCCCGAGATCCTCGGCGACCAGCGGCAGATCGGCGCCGAGATCGCGCTCGATGGCGTCAAACAGCGCCCGCCCGGGGCCGCGGGTCCACTTGCCCCCGATCGCGTTGCGCGCACCCGCCGGCACCGCCCAGTAGGCGACCAGCCCCCGGAAGTGGTCGATCCGAGCGAGGTCGAAGAGCTCCAGGGTGCGCCGCACGCGCTGCACCCACCAGCGGTAGCCACGGCGCTGCAGGGCCGGCCAGTCGTACAGGGGGTTGCCCCACAGCTGACCCTCGATCGCGTAGGTGTCGGGCGGGGCCCCGGCCACCGCGTCGTCGCGAAACAGCTCCGGATGGGCGCGATGGTCCGCACTGCCCGGCGACACGTAGATCGCGAGATCCCCCATGATCCGCACGCCGCGCTCAGCCCCGTAGGCGCGCAGAGCGTTCCACTCGCGCTCAAAGCGGACCTGGTCGGCGACGGCGCCGCGGGCCGAGAATCGCTCCCAATCGGTAATCCACGCGCTCTGGCGGTCGCGAAAGTCCGCGATTTCGGCCGTCGAGACCCGGGCGCGGGGCGCGCCGAGCAGGCCGCGCCAGGCGGCGAAGGCCGAACTTGGCTTGTAGGGCGAGCGGTAGCGGTCCGGCGGCCCAAGGGGCAGGACCTGCCACCAACTCTGGCCGGCGGCGGCCAGCCAGTCGACAAAGCGGAAGGCCTCGCGGCCGAGGGTGCCGCCGGGTAGCGAGGTGATGTGGAGCTGAACGCCGCTCGCGCGTTGCAGAGTGTTCACGCCCGGGTGTTTACCGCAGCGCGGCGGCCGGATACCTTCAATCACGTGAGCGCCACAAGTGATTCACCGACCGCTCGGTCCGCGGACCGCGATCCCAGCCGGCAGGCGCCGCGCCGGATCGTGATCCAGTACCCGACGCCGACCGTCGATGACGGCCGCTACCCGGTCAAACGCTGCGTCGGGGACACGGTCCGGGTGGAGGCCGACGTGTTCCGCGACGGGCACGAGCTGATCCGCGCCGTCGTCCGCTACCGGGGGCCCGGCGACAACGAGTGGAGCGAGTCCGAGCTGGAGCGCATCGACGCGCACCTCGGCGGCGTGCGCTGGGCGGGTCGATTCGAGATCGACCGGCCGGGGCGCTGGCAATACACGATCGAGGCCTGGACCGACGTGTTCGGCACCTGGCGCGACGAGCTGCGGCGCAAGGTCGCCGCAGCGACCGACGACTTGAGCGGTGAGCTGTCGGAGGGGGTCGTGATGCTCGGCGAAGCGCTCGACCAGGCGAGCACCCCCGAGGCGCGTCAGCTGATCGCGCACGCCCGCGCCCAGTTGCAGGATCCGGACGTGCCCGCCGGCGCCAAACACGACGTCGCGCTCGGCGAGGAGCTGCTCGCCGTGGTGCTGCGCGATGAGCGCCACGAGGGCCAGGTGCGGCTCGACACGCCCCAGACGATCGAGGCCGAACGTTTGCGCGCCCGGTTCGGCGCCTGGTATGAGCTATTCCCGCGCTCCTGGGGCGGCCTGCAGGCGGTACAGGCACAGCTCCCGAGGCTGGCCGAGCTCGGATTCGACGTGCTCTACATGCCGCCGATCCACCCGATCGGGCTGACCAACCGCAAGGGGCCCAACAACACGCTCGTCGCGGGACCAACCGACCCCGGCTCGCCGTACGCGATCGGTGACGGCTCCGGCGGCCACGCTGCCGTGCACGCCGAGCTCGGCACCGAGGCCGACGTCAGGTCACTGTGCGCAGCCGCGGCGCGGCGCGGGATCGACGTCGCGCTGGATCTGGCGATCAACTGCTCGGCCGACCATCCATGGCTGACCGAGCACCCGGAGTGGTTTCATCGCCGGCCCGACGGGACGTTGAAGTACGCAGAGAACCCACCCAAGCGCTACCAGGACATCTACAACGTCAACTGGGACTCGCCGGACTGGCGCGGACTGTGGGACGCACTGCTGGAGGTGGTGCTGCACTGGGTCGACTGCGGAATCACGGTGTTCCGCGTAGACAACCCCCATACCAAGCCGTTCGCGTTCTGGGCCTGGCTGATCGAGGAGGTCCACGCCCGCAATCGCGACGTCATCTTCCTCGCCGAGGCGTTCACCAAGCGGGCCGTGATGCGCCACCTCGGCAAGCTCGGCTTCTCGCAGTCCTACACCTACTTCACCTGGAAGAACGCTCGCTGGGAGCTGAGCGAGTACGTCTCGGAGCTGGCCTACTCCGGCGAGCAGGAGTACTTCCGTCCCAATTTCTTCACCAACACGCCCGACATCCTGCACGAGTACCTCCAGCACGGGGGTCGCCCGGCGTTCGAGGCCCGGCTCGTGCTCGCGTCCACGCTGAGCCCCAGCTACGGCATCTACTCGGGCTATGAGCACTACGAGAACCTGCCCGTCCGCGAGGGCTCGGAGGAGTACCTGGACTCCGAGAAGTACGGGCTCAGGCAGCGCTCGTTCGACGGCCCGATGCTGGGAATGATCGCCCGCCTGAACGCCGTGCGCCGCGAGCACCCCGCGCTGCAGGAGCTATCCAACGTCATCTTCCTGGAGACCGCCAACGAGGCGCTGATCGCCTACGCCAAGCAGTCGGCGCCCGATACGGTGCTCTGCGTGGTCAACATCGATCCCCATCAGCCCCAACAGGGCGTGGCCGTGATCCCGGCCAGCCTTGGGCTGCCGCCCAGCTTCACCGTCCACGACGTGCTCACCGGCGAGCGCTACCAGTGGCGCATCGGTGGCAACTTCGTCGGCCTGGCGCCGGATCACCGTCAAGCACACGTGTTCGAGGTCGAACGCTGATGCCCGCCATACCGGCGACGAGCGTCGAGCTCACCGAGAGCCTCGACCTATCGGCCCTGGCCGCCTGGCTGGCGGGCCAGCGGTGGTACGGCACCAAGTCACAGGCAATCGCGGCGACCGAAGTGCAAGACGCGGTCACGCTCGCCCCCGATCCCGCGCTCGTGCTCGCGCTCGTCCGGGCGCGGCTGGCCGACGGGCGCGACGAGCGCTACCAGTTGGTCCTCAGCTTCGCCGAGGCTGACGCCGTGACTCGCGACGACGCCCCGGTCGTGCAGCGCACCGCGACCGCGACCGTGCTCGACGCTCTCGCCGACCCCGGCCGGGCCCGCCCGCTGCTGACCGCGATCGACGCCGAGACCACGCTGGACGGCGACCGCGGAAGCTTCTCCTTTCACCGCGGCGACTACACCGGCCCGCTGGACACCGCCGGCCCGGTGCGGCCGATGGGAGTCGAGCAGTCAAACAGCTCGATCGTGTTCTCCGACACCGTGCTGAAGGTGTTCCGGCGGCTGGAGCCGGGGGTCAATCCCGAGCTCGAGGTTCTGCGTTTTCTGACCCGCCGCGGCTACCCGAATATCGCGCCGCTGCGCGGCTGGTGTGACTACCGGGGACCGGGGAATCGCGCGACGCTCGCCGTTGCCCAGCGATTCTTCGCCACCGCCCAGGGCGGCTGGGAGATGGCGCTTGAGCGGATCGGCTCCGACCCCGAGCGCCTGCTCACCGAACTGGCGGAGCTCGGCCGCGCCACCGCCGAGCTGCATAACGCGCTCGCCTCCGATCCCGACGACCCCGACTTCGCCCCTACGCAGCCCGACGCGGGCGCACTGGCCGCGGCGATCGCCGAAATCGATGCCGACGTGCAGCGCGTGTTCGCGCGGCTGCCCGCGGACGAGCGCCTGGCCGCGATCGCCGGCCGTGGCGAGGAGCTGCGGGGGCTGCTCGCGACCGCCTCGCGCTCGGCCACCGGCGGACGGGCGATCCGGACCCACGGCGATTACCACCTCGGTCAGACCCTGCACACGGCGGGCGGGATCGGTTGGGTGATCATCGACTTCGAGGGCGAGCCGGCCCGTCCGCTCGCGCAGCGGCGGGCCAAGCGCTCACCGCTGCGTGACGTCGCCTCGATGTTGCGTTCGTTCGCCTACGCCACGGCGGCGACCGAGATGGCCGGCGGGTCGGCCCCGGACGGCTTCGAGGATCGGGCGCGTTACGCCTACCTGAACGCCTACCTCGGTGTCGTGCACCCCATCCTGCTCCCCGACGGTGACGCGGCGGTCACCGCCCTGCTGTCCCTGTTCGAGCTCGAGAAGGTCGTCTACGAGCTGCGCTACGAGCTCGACAACCGCCCCGACTGGCTGCCGATCCCGGCCGCCGGGATCCGGCGCCTGCTGGAGCCGGTATGAGGATCGCCACCTCCGAGCTCGACGCGCTCGCGCGTCGCGAACACGGGCAGCCCCACGCGATTCTCGGCGCCCACCCGGTCGATGACAGCGTGGTCGTCCGCGCCTTGCGCCCGGCCGCCGTGGAGGTGTCGGTCAAGCCCGCCAAGGGCAAATCGGTGAGCCTGGAGCAGATCCATCCCGCCGGCATCTTCGAGGGGGTGATCCCCGGTGCGACGCTGCCGTTGCGCTACAAGCTCAAGGTCGACTACGGCGACGCAGGCAGCTTCACGTTGGAGGACCCCTACCGCTTCACCCCGACGATCAGCGAGCTGGACCTGCACCTGATCGGCGAGGGCCGCCACGAGGAGGTCTATGACAAGCTCGGCGCGCACGTGCTCACGCATGAGGGCGCGGCCGGCACGGCGTTCGCCGTCTGGGCGCCCGCCGCCCGCGCGGTCAGCGTCGTCGGGGATTTCAACTTCTGGGACGGCCGCCTGCACGCGATGCGCGGGCTGGGCTCGGGCGGGATCTGGGAGCTGTTCATCCCCGAGATCGGCGTCGGCGAGCGCTACAAGTACGAGATCCTCGCCGCCGACGGGGCGATCGCGCTCAAGGCCGACCCCTACGCCCAGGAGACCGAGCTCCCACCCCAGACCGCCTCGGTGATCACCGCGTCGGAGCACACCTGGAGCGCGGGCGACGCCCGGTGGGTCACAGACCGCCGCGCCGCACAACCGCTCGGACAGCCGGTGTCGATCTATGAGGTCCACCTCGGCTCCTGGCGACTGAACCCGCTGGATGACAACCGGTCCCTGAACTATCTCGAGCTCGCCGACGAGCTCTCCAGCTACGCGCTCGACATGGGCTTCACTCACGTCGAACTGCTGCCGGTTATGGCCCATCCGTTCGCCGGGTCCTGGGGGTATCAGGTCACCGGCTACTACGCGCCCACGCCCCGCTTCGGCTCCCCTGACGACCTGCGCCGGTTCGTGCAGCGCCTGCACGAGCGGGGCGTCGGGGTGATCTTGGACTGGGTCCCGGCCCACTTCCCGCGCGACGAGTTCGCGCTCGCGCGCTTTGACGGCACCGCCCTGTTCGAGCACGCCGATCCACGCCGGGGTGAGCACCCCGAATGGGGCACACTGGTGTTCAATTTCGGCCGCCATGAGGTCCGCAACTTCCTCATCTCCAACGCCCTGTTCTGGCTGCGCGAGTACCACGTCGACGGGATCCGGGTCGACGCCGTGGCCTCGATGCTCTACCTGGACTATTCCCGCCGCGCCGGCGAGTGGATCCCCAACCAGTTCGGCGGCCGCGAGGACCTGGATGCGGTCGAGTTCCTCAAGGAGCTCAACGAGGTCATGTACGGGCGCGAGCCCGGAGTGATCTCCGCCGCCGAGGAGTCCACCGCCTGGCCGGGCGTCTCGCGCCCCACCTACCTGGGGGGGCTGGGCTTCGGCTTCAAGTGGAACATGGGCTGGATGCACGACACGCTGGCCTACTTCCAGCAGGATCCGATCTACCGCCGCTATCACCACCACGAGCTGACCTTCAGCCTCATGTACGCGTTCAGCGAGAACTTCGTGCTCCCGCTCTCCCACGACGAGGTGGTGCACGGCAAGGGCTCGCTGTACACCAAGATGGCCGGCTCGGACCCGTGGCAGAAGCTGGCCAACCTGCGGGCCATGTACGCCTACATGTGGGCCCATCCCGGCAAGAAGCTGTTGTTCATGGGCCAGGAGTTCGCCCAACCCGCGGAGTGGAGCGAGGAACGCTCGCTGGACTGGCACCTGCTCGAGAACCCCGCCCACGCCGGGATCCAGGCTCTCATCCGCGACCTCAACCACGCCTACCGCAATGAACCGGCGCTGTACGAGCGCGACTCCGATCCGGGTGGCTTCTGGTGGCTTGAGCCCAATGACGCCGACCGCAACGTACTCGCCTTCGCTCGCCAATCGCTGGAAGGCAAGCGCGTGATCGTGTTCGTGGCCAACCTCTCACCCGTCCCACAGGAGAATTACCGGCTCGGCCTGCCGCGCTCGACGCGCTGGCGGGAGGCGATCAACACCGACTCCTCGTTCTACGGCGGCAGCGACGTCGGCAACCTCGGCGCGGTGACCCCCGAGCCGATCCCCTGGCACGGCGAGCCGTTCTCGGCCGAGCTCACCCTGCCGCCGCTGGCGGCCGTCTGGCTCGTCCCGGATGAGTGATACTCCGGATGAGTAGTGCGCCGGATTCCGGCGCCTACTCATGGGAACGGACGCTGGGGGGTCGCATCGTCGACGCGCAGCGGGCCGAGTTCCGGGTCTGGGCGCCGCGTGCTGACACCGTGGCGGTCGCCGTGGGCGGCGCCGAGCACGCGATGAGCGATGCCGGCCACGGCGTGTTCGAGGCAGTGGTGCCCGCCGCCGCCGGGGACGACTACGGTTTCGTGCTCGACGGCAAGCGCCTCCCCGACCCGTGCTCGCGCTGGCAGCCCCAGGGGCTGCGCGGACCGTCGCGGCTGGTCGCTGACCCGCCCCGTGACCACGGCTTCCGTCCCCCGGCGCTGCGCGACCTCGTCGTCTACGAACTGCACATCGGCACCTTCAGCCCCGCGGGAACCTTCGACGGGGCGATCGCGCATCTTGCCGAGCTGGCCGAGCTTGGCGTCACCGCGATCGAGATCATGCCGGTGGCCGAGTTCCCCGGCGCCCGGGGATGGGGCTATGACGGCGTCTACATCTCCGCGGCGCAGTCCTCCTACGGCGGCCCGGACGGCCTGCGGCGTCTGGTCACGGCGGCGCACGAGCTCGGGCTGGCGGTGATCCTCGACGTCGTCTACAACCACCTCGGCGCCTCCGGGGTGACCGCGATCCAGGCCTACGGCCCGTACTTCACCCCCAAGCACGAGACCCCGTGGGGCCAGGCGATCAACTATGACGACGCCGACTGCGACGCCGTGCGCGAGTGGGTTCTGCAAAGCGCCGAGGGCTGGGTCCGTGACTTTGACCTCGACGGGCTGCGCTTGGACGCGATCCACGCCATCTTTGACTCCAGCCCCGAACACATCGTCGCCGCGATCAGCCGCCGGGTGCACGCGGCCAAGCACGGGGCGCTGGTGATCGCCGAATCTGGGCTCAATGATCCCAAGGTGATGCGCGGATTCGACCGCGGTGGGTGGGGTGCGGACGCCGCCTGGGCCGATGACTTTCACCACGCGCTGCGCACCCTGGTCACCGACGAGCGCGACGGCTACTACGCGGATTTCGGGCGCGTGGCCCAGCTCGCCAAGGCGTTTCGCCGCCCGCACATCGCCGACGGGGGCTACTCCCCGTTTCGTCACCGGCGCTTCGGGGCCCCCGCCGATGACATCGCCCCGGAGGCGTTCGTCGTCTTCTCCCAAAACCACGATCAGGTCGGCAACCGCGCCTTCGGCGAGCGGATGCCGCGCGAGGCCCGGCCGCTGGCCGCGTTCTGCACGCTGCTGTCGCCGTTCACGCCGATGCTGTTCATGGGCGAGGAGTACGGCGA
>JALYZB010000108.1 GCA_030945945.1 Actinomycetota bacterium
TGAGCCGAGCCGACGACTCGCAGATCGCGCCGGCGCTGGCGGATCAGCTCGCGCACCAGCGCCATCGGCTCCCTATGTGAAAGTCCGCCGCCGAGTGCCACCACGTCCCCGTCGGCGACCAGCGAGGTCGCCTCGGACAGGTCGCACAGCTTCACATCGGCGGTCTTCTGCTTCGCCGTCATTGCGCTGTCATACCTCCATCCACCGGGTAGATGGATCCGGTCACGAACGAGGCCTCGTCGCTGAGCAGGAACAGCGCGGCGGCCGCGATGTCCTGGGGATCGCCAAGCCGGCCGACCGGGTACTTCTCGACCGTCAGCTCCAGGCCGCGTTTCACGTCCCCACCCCCGCGCTCGCGCAGCATCGGCTCCATCAGCGGGGTGTAAACCGTTCCCGGGCATATGCAGTTGACACGGATCCGCTGCGGGGCGAGATCGACCGCCATCGATCGGGTGAGCGCCACGATGGCGCCCTTGGCGGCGCAGTAGGCGGCAAAGCGCTTTACGCCGACGAGCGCGGCCACCGAGCCCTGGTTGACGATCGCTCCTCCCCCGCGCGGCTTGAGGTGTGGGACGACGGCGCGGGAGCACAGGAACGTCCCGGTTACGTTCACCGCGAAGCAGCGCTCCCAGTCCTCCAGCGTCGCTTCGCTGACCGCACCGCTGGAGTTGACGCCGGCGTTGTTGTAGAGAAGGTCGATGCCGCCGAAGCGCTGGGCGGCTTCGCTGACCATCGCAGATACCGAGTCCTCGCTGGCTACGTCGACCGTGATCGCATGGCCGCGCTCGTCCGAGATCTCCCGGGCGACGGAGGCGGCTCGGTCGGCCTGGATGTCGGCGACGACGACGCTCGCGCCTTGCTCGGCGAACAGGATAGCCGCGGCCCGCCCGATCCCGGATCCGGCGCCGGTGACGATCGCGACCTTGCCCTTGAGGCGTCCGGCACAGGCGTGAGCTTCCACACCGGCAACGCTAATCGAAAGCTGGTCGCGTTTTGACCTGCGACCGGAGAGCAACATGCCGCTCCGATTCATCCACCGACGGGCGCTCGGATAGCTAGTCGGGGAACGGCTACGCGCCTCAGGGCGCCCCGGCGGACGCCCTGCGCGCGCAGCCAACCGGGGACGCCGATTTGTACGTCACCGGCCAACGACAAGCCCGCCGTCGCTGATCTACGGTGTGGGTATGAACGGTCACGATCACTCATCCAACGGTCGCCATCTCGACAACGCCGAGTGGCGAGCAGCGATCGAGGACGCACTCGAACGGCCCGACTCCGAGCCGATGTTCAACCTCCGCGACGACGGGGCAGGCGTCTACGACACGGTCTTCGTCGGGGGCGGAGCGGCCGGGCGCTTCGGTAGCGCCTACCTGCGCGCGATGGGCGGGCGGCCGCTCGTGATCGACCGCTGGCCGTTCCTCGGCGGCAGCTGCCCGCACCAGGCGTGCGTGCCGCACCACCTGTTTTCCGAGGCCGCGGCCCTGCTGGACCGTTCGCGATGGTTCTCCGGCGAGCTCTTCTTTCCAGAGTTCGATTCCGCCAGGGCGAGCATCCTCGAGCTCGTGGAGCTGTTTCGCAGAGGTCGGGGCTCGGCACACGCGTTCATGAACTGGCAGACGCAGTCCCAGCTCGACGTCGAGTTCGTTCTCAACGCCGCAGCCGAGATCGTGGATCGCAACACGGTCAGGGCGGCTGGTCAGACGTTCGAGACGCGGAGCCTCGTGATCGGGCTCGGCGCCTACCAGAAGCCACTGACGTGCCCTGGGGCCGAGCTGCCGGGCGTGCACGACTGGGCCACGCTGGTGGAGGCGCTGGACTACGAGCCGTCGAGGTGCGTGATCGTCGGCGGCGGCAAGGTCGCGGTTGAGTACGGGTCGTTCTTCCAGTCGACAGGCTGCGACACGACGATCGTCTCGCGTTCGCCGGTGTTGCGAACCGGCAGCCTGCATCACGTCGACGAGGACATCCGCCAGTACCTGCTGGATGGAATGCGACTTCGAGGTATGACGCTGCTCGAAGGCTCCGGGCTGATCGGGATCGAGGGCGACGGCCGGGCCGAGCGCGTCCGAGTACGCGACGCTGACGGCGGTGAGCGGATGCTGGAGTGCGATCTCGTCTTCAACGCCACCGGCGAGCGTTCCAACAGCGCCGACGCCGTCCGGGCACTCGGCGTCGACACCGGACCGAACGGCGAGATCCTGGTCGACTCGAGGATGCGGACCAGCGTGGAGGGCGTCTACGCCGTTGGTGATGTGATCGGGGCGCCGATGGAGATGTTCAAGGCGCGCAAGTGCGGCATGACCGCGGCGCGCAACATCCTCGGCGATCCGTTCGAGTTCGACTTCTCGGAGTACCCCGACTTCCTGCACACCACCTACGAGGTCACTTGGGTCGGCCTCAGCGAGGAAGAGGCGCGCGAGCGCTACGACGACGTGACCGTAATCCGGATGCCGCCAAGAGGCATCGAGCACGAGATTCCACTCCCGTGTGCCGAGGGTACGATGCTCTACGCCTTCGCCCGCCCCGAGCTCTCGGGCCTGCAGAAGTGCATCATCGACGGCCGATCGCGGCGGATCCTGGGCTTTCATCACGTCGGTTACGGCGC
>JALYZB010000112.1 GCA_030945945.1 Actinomycetota bacterium
CGACGGTGCCGACGGATCGGCGAACCATTCAGTCGGGACAACCTTTCGTCGGGCTCGGCGGAGATGATGAGACGCTCTCCACATGTGGCCAGGAGGCGTTCGAGCGTTGCGACCGAGGGCGCAGCAGCGCCGGTTTCGTAACGTGCTACAGCTGACTGGGAGGTTCCAGCCATTGCGGCAACTTCAGCTTGGGAGCGTCCCGCCCGCTCTCGAGCTTCGCGGAGCACAGCGCCGGCGTCCATCCTGCTGATGATACCTAATTAGGTATTGCCTCATGGTCTGAGGGGCCGCTGTACCGCGAGACCATGCGCGGTTGCTGCGTTTCGTGCCGGCTACCGGTGGTCGTCCCAAGCGACACCGACGTGCGCCGGCCCCGGTGTTCGCTGAACTGCGGTCGTGGTCACCTGTTGCAACACTGCTGTAGCGCTCCAGCAAGCCTGCCAAAGCGTTGCCACGAGCCGGTTTCCGCGGTTGCGAGCGCTCGGGTAGGCAAACTTGCGGTATGCCAGGCACGACGGCGTGGGTTCTCGCCGACCAGCTGACCTTCTCCAATCCGGCGCTCGACAGGGCTGACCGGGTGCTGATGGTGCAGAGCTCCGGTGCGCTGCAGGCCAAGCGGTTTCATCGCCAGAAGCTGCATCTGGTCCTGGTCGCGATGCGGCACTTCGCCCGCGAGCTGGAACGCCGCGGCGTCGCTGTCGACCACGTCCGAGCGGAGAGCCTGGCGAATGGGTTGCGGCGGCACGTACGCTGCCACCAACCGGAGCGAGTGCTGCTGATGGCGCCGAAGAGCGCGGCCGGGCGGGCCACCTTGGCCAGACTTCCACGGGTGCAACTGCTGCCCGACGCGATGTTCCTGACCGATCCGGATGAGTTCAGCCGGTGGGTAGCACCGCGCGGCCGACTGGTGATGGAGGATTTCTATCGCGTCCAGCGCCGGCGGCTGGGGCTGCTGATGGACGGTGACCAGCCGGTCGGCGGCCGCTGGAACTTCGACGCGGAGAACCGCCGACGGCCGCCCGCGGCGGCATCCCCGCCGCGGCCATACCGTCCGCGCGAGGACGAGTACGACGACGCAGTCCGCGACGAGCTGGACGCGGCCGGGATCGAGACCTGGGGCGAGGATGGGCCTCGGCAGTGGCCTGCTACCCGGACGCAGGCGAGGCGAGCGCTACGGCGGTTCCTAGACGATGCGCTGCCCGAGTTCGGGCCCTATCAGGATGCGATGCTCGGCGGACAGCGCACAATGTGGCATTCGCTGCTGTCATCGTCCCTGAACCTCGGGCTGCTGTCGCCGTTGGAGTGCGCCGAGGCGGCGCAGGACGCCTACCGGGCGGGCCGGGCGCCGCTGGCGAGCGCAGAGGGATTCATCCGCCAGATCATCGGCTGGCGGGAGTTCATCTGGTGCATGTACTGGCACCTACAGGCCGATTGGGCGCAGATGAACGCGCTGGATGCCCACGCGCCGCTACCCGACGTGCTTGAGAACGGCGGGACCCGGATGCGTTGCCTGTCGGATGCGGTTGGCGGATTGCGCCGGACCGGCTATGCGCATCACATCGAACGGCTGATGTTGTTCGGCAACCTGGTCCTCCTCACCGGCACCGAGCCGGCAGCGGCGCGCGACTGGTTTCACAGGGCGTTCATCGACGGCTATGACTGGGTGATGGCCCCCAACGTGCTCGGGATGGCCACCTGGGCTGACGGCGGGCGAATGATGACCAAGCCCTACGCCGCCAGCGGGCGTTACGTCGACCGGATGTCTGATCACTGCGCGCATTGCGTCTATGAGCCGGGAGCCAGGACAGGCGATCACGCATGCCCGTTCACCACGCTGTACTGGGACTTCCTGGCGCGCAACCGAAAGCGGCTGGAGGGCAACCATCGCATGGGGATGATGCTGCGCAACCTTGACCGGATCGACGCACGGGAGCAGGCCGAGATCTCCTCGCGCGCCGATCGGCTGAGACGCAACTTTGACGCCTGACCCCCGGTCAGCAGCGGCAGCCAGCAACGCCGCGACCTTGCACCCGGGGATGGCGCTGACCCCGCCACGCGCCGGGAACCCGATCCAAACCCACACGTTGGCTAGCGCCATTTCAACACGAACGACCAGGGGTGTCGAGCGGCAAGGCGGCAGTCAGTCCCGGATGGGTGTCCCGCCGGTCGGCCCCTCAGCGGCCTTTTCAGCGGGCTGGTGTTACGGACACCTCCAACTCCGCCGGTGGCAAACCCGGTGCGGAGCAGGAAAGACGCCCGCAAGGAGGTTCCGCGTGGGGCAACTCGATCGTTCAAGTCCGGGCTGCGGTTCCTGTCGGGTCTGCTGGTTCCAGGCAGCGATCAGCGCCTCGCAGGAGATCAGCGCTCTCTCTGCAGAGCTGCGTGAGGCTCACCCGTAGACCGACAGGCCGGCTTACCGACTTGCGTCGGGCGGGGAGGGCGCCAGGCCGTTGACGTATCCGGCTGTGCGGTGACCCGGTCCAGCCAGGCGTGAAGACGGGGAACGGCTCCACGTCGATGCCGCCCTGGGCGGCGACGTAGCCGTGGACCGCGATGTCCGCGATCGTGTAGCAGGCGCCGATCGACTTCGAGCACCGGCGTCTCGCGGGCTGGGTTGATCTCGCGGTATGCGTCAGTGAACGTGCCGCCGTCAAAAGATGTCAACCGGGACGCGCTCGGCGTGTAGTCGGGTCCGGGCACACACTCCGTCTACCGCTTTCGCCCAGTACTAAGTACCGAGCTGGACCGGTTAGTAGCGCCGCTTTGGACCAATTGGGGCCTATCGCGCGACTTTCAATCGGCCTCTGCGGCTCCAAGTGACGTGCTTGCCGAGCGTCTGCGCGCCCCGTTGTCGGTGTACTGGACCGCCCTGGTCCACAAATCCGATCTGTGAACCAGCTCGTGGACCAAGTCCGCCCGCTACGAACGCCTCATCACGCGCAAAAAAACCCCGATTACCAGGACCGGGACGCAGTCGAGCTCGACGGCCGCCGGAGCTCCGAGCAGTTCCACGGCTCCGGCGGCTCCGGCACCCGCTGCCGGAGGTCAGACCGTGAGTCTTTCCGCCGTTCCAGGCCAGCTCGGTTTCAACACCAATAAGCTCACGGCGAAGGCGGGCACCGTGACGTTGTCGATGTCCAACTCATCCACCTTCTCGCACGGCATCTCGGTCGAGGGAAAGGCGACGATAAGGCTGGTCAGGTTGTCCAGCACGGTGGCACCTCGACGGTGACGGTGAAGCGGAAGCCGGGGACCTACACGTTCTACTGCCCCGTACCCGGTCATCGTCAGGCCGGAATGCACGGCACGCTGACCGTCAGCTGATCATTCAATCCTGACCGCTCCCGCATAAACCGGATCTTCCGAGAGCGCGATGAGGAGCTCGAACGGAACGCGGAACGCGCGGTTATCTTGTTGTTCGAGCGATTCGTTCTCTGACCGTCCAGTGCGAGGATCAGGCCCATGGATTCGGCGGAGAGGTAGGGGCGTTTGGACGAGCCACTCATCGTTCTGTTCTGAGAGCAGAACGCCGGCGAGGCGGTTCTCCCAGCGCAGCGGGAAAGCGCGCGAAGTCGTGTCGGTGGCGTCGCGGGCTGGGCGGGCTGAGCAGTCGCTTCAGGAGTACCTGCGCTCGATGCTCGTCGAGTCCGCTGCTCGGCCGCCGGTCGCCGATGTCCTGGCGCGTGCTCCGCACCGCGTCCAGACGACGGATCCCGGGCCGGTGCTCGTCTCCCACGGCAGCCGCGCGGCAGCGGCCAGATCGGCGGAGCACGACGCTGCCGTTACCCTGGTTGGATGCCAGGAGCTGGCCGGCACGATCAGCTCAGATCGGGGCGCCCAGGCGCGCGCCCGGCGACTCGTGTGCCCTCAAGACCCCCCTGACTGACCGGGTTGAATTCCCGCAATTGACTCGAAGGAGGCACCGAGTCGGTTGTCGCAGCCGTATTCACCAATTGCCGGTTCCGCCGCTGTCTCGGAGCCCGGTTCCGGGGCGCTCGTAGAGCGTGACTCCGTGCTCGAGGATCGACTGCAGGAAAGGGGACCGGGCGCTCTCGGCAGTGTCCGCTTCGTCCGGCGTGCACAGGACGATGTCGATTGGTGGGAAGCTCGTCGCGACGAGCTGACGCGCCCTGCGCCTCGGGATCTCGAGATCGTGCGCGAGGTTGGTGATCACGAGCAGGTCGACGTCACTGCCCGGCCTCGCGGATTCTGCGGCGTAGGAGCCGAAGAGCACGATTCTCGTGGGCGCGAAGGCGCGCACGAGGCGGCCCATGGGAACGCGCAGAAACCGGGGGATGTCGCCGCCGGGCGTCAGCTAGGCCGCCTGGAACGGGATCATCAGGAGGACGTCACCGATCTCATCGGGTGTGAGGGATTGAAAGTTGCCTCCGGCCGCGCCGGCCGCGCGGATTTTGAACGACCAGGTGCCCGGTGACGCGGGCGGTGGCATGATCGCAGCAGAGATGACGTTCGGCTGGGAGGCTCCGGCGACTGGCGTCAGCGTCACATCAGCGGTCGCCAGCGGCGGATCGGGCCGGAGCACGAAGTTCCCGGGCAGATTGGTTGTGACGAGCACGGTCAGGCTGGTGATCGTGATCGTCTTGCCCCGTGACCAGGCGGGAAACTTCGAGGGCGAGAGGTCCAGAATGAGCGTCTGCCCGGCGCCCGCCCCCGGGGGTGCCAGGAACTGCTGCCAGACCGAGTCAGGGAAATCCTTCGTCGCGCTAAGGATGATGGCCCCGGCCGTCGGGGCGTTCGCAGCGTTGTCGGCCTGGGCTGCCTGCTTGAACGTGTCACCGCCGTCAAGCGCGCTGTAGTACAGGCGCACCACGACGTCCGACACGCCGGCGAGGTCGATCTCGTTGGTCGCGGGCGGCAGCTCAAGATGCCACGAACTGATCGCCCCGGCGCCTTCGAACGGCAGGTAGCGCTGGTCGTTGAGGTTGTCGTTGATCGCCGTCAGGAACAGGCCTGGGTCGTCCTGCCCGTTGCCCAGGACGATCTTCTGCGGCACCGCGCCGAACTCGTCGATGAAGCGAGCATCCGCGGCGCCTTGGCGGCCGTACGTGGCGCCGAGATCGGTGGTCGTGCGGACGCTGTTGTGCTTCATGGTCAGCGTGCACTTGACGTTGTCGAATCGGCCGGGACTGGGATAGACGACCGTCACGCTGACGCGCTGGAGCCGGCGCTGGTAATGCCCGGGATAGTCGCCGTCGAACAGCGACTCCGGCAGGTCGAAGTCACAGGCGCCGCGCTCGAGCAGGGCCAGGAGGGCGTGCGGATCGAGCGCCGCGAGCGAGACGAACCGGCTGATCTCGAACCGGCGCGCGTTCTTGTCCAAGTAGGAGGCCTCCATCCGCCGGAGGTCCAGGGTCAGCGCCTCGCCGGCTTGAAGTCCCTTCTTCAGGTTGTCCCAGTATCCGAACTGGATGAAGGAGCTGTCGGTCAGGCCGAGCTCGTACCGGTAGCAGCGCTCCACCTGCTGGCAGAGCTTGTAGGCAAGGCGGTAGCCCCCGAAGTACGTGTCGGACAGCCGGCCGATCGTCCAGTCGTACAGGTCCTCGCTCGTGAACATGTCCGTGAGGTAGTCGATCTGGTGCTGGAGGCGGCCGAGGTGGTTCTGGTGGTTGGCCAGCTGCTGGACGGCCAGGTCGTGGCGGATTTGGGCGGCGGCGATCTGAGCCTGGACCTGCTGGGCCTGGATCCCCGCCTCCTTGGCCTTCTCGTCGTTCTGCTCGTTGCGCTCCTGGAAGGTGCCGGCCATCATCAGGGCGTCGCTGCCCTTGTCGAGCGCGACCGCAGCCGCCTTACCAGCGTCGCCGGCGTGCGCGAGAGCCTGACTGAGGTGCCAGCCACCTGTTTGCGTGTCAGCCGCCGGCGTCCCGCCGAAACCGGCGACGCCGAGGGTGAACTCCGGGATGGCCGCCAACCCGCCGGCGATCAGGAACATCGCGGCGATTACCGCGTTCTCGGCCGCAAGCGTGCTCTTCAGGGTCAGGGCGAACGCCTCGTAGGTGTTCGCCCACGGCCGATGTGCGGCGAAGTCCTGCTGGGCGTGGGCGAGCTCGAGCGCATGCTGGAGCGCCTCAAGGTCCTGCGCGGCGGCGTCAATCTGCGACTGCAGGATCTGGCCGTTCTCGGTCTCGATCTGTTGCTGTTGTCCCGCCAGCAAGAGTGCGAGCGCGGCCGCGTCCTTCTGCGTGAGCGCGGCCTGGAGCTCGGCGCCGTAAGCCATCACGGAGTTGCAGAAGTCGAGCGCCTGCTGATAGAGGGCCGTGAACCGGTAGCCCGGCCGCGGCGCGCTCAGGTCGCTGAGCACGCTGCCGAGGTCGACGCCCGCCGCTTGAGCGCGCACGAGCAGGCCCGGATCGATCGGAGCGTCGAACAGCGCGAGCGAGCGCGTCACCCCGGCGATGTTCTGACAGTGGCGAAGCTTGAACAGCCGGTCCGCGACGGTGGTCCAGTAGCCGAGCAGCTTGTCGTTGGGCGGGATCTTGAAGTAGAAGGTCTGAGGCCGCGGCATGGGCCCGCCACCGTTGTTGCCCGGGGCGCCACCGCCGGCGGCGGGCACCACGTTCTCTATGGCGACCAGAGCGTTGGCGAATGCGTCGAGCTTCGGCTCCAAGTCGTCGTAGGAGGCGTCGGCATGCTGTGGCGGCGTGACCGCGACGGGCTTGGGGCCGAGCATCTCGGCCGCGGTCACGTAGAGCAGCGTCGCCTCGTTGAGCGCCTCGCGCGAGTCGGTGCTGAACAGGTTGTCGGCCCAGGCGATCAGGTTGTCGAGGTATGACATCACCGCGCGCTTCATGTAGGCGACAGGACGCTGGTCGGCGAGCAGGAACGGGTTGAACGGATCGCGCTTCCAACGATCGACCTGCGCCACCGCGTTCGGGTCGCGCTGGTTGACGAGCAAGAGCAGGTTGTTGATCCGCTCGGCGAGGATCGCGGGCGCGGTCAGGCTGCCGAGCGGCTTCATGATCCAGAACCGCTGAGGGATCGGCTCGGGTCCCTGCCGCGTCGGATCGAAGATGTAGTGAAACCACTTCAGCGCGTCCTCGAACTTCTGGTTCTGGCTCAATCGTTCGGCGATGAACAGCGGCGCGTGGAAGAACAGCTCCCAGTTGTAGACCGCGTAGGCGGCGTCGGTGCCGAAGTCGATGATCTCGTTGTCCTCGCCCCACGTGACCCGCGGCGTGAACGGCTGGTACGTATCGCGGAAGCTGAACACGTCCGCACCGGACGGGTCGATCGTGTCGGGCTTGAGTTGCAGGTCACGGTCATACAGAGCCGGGAACCCGCCTTGGCCGAGCTGGTGCCACATCAGGCGCGTGTACGGGTGGTAGAAGCGGTGGAAGCTGTAGCGCACCTCGAACGGCGCCGAGGCCGGATATGACGGCGGCACGGGCAGCCAGGCGCTGCCCCACTGGTAGTAGCGGACGCCCTCGACGAAGTAGCACCGGCGATTGTCCTGGTAGAAGAACTGCGAGGCCGGATCGAAGGCGAGGTCGGACACATCGCCGACCACACGGAACGGGACCGACGCGGTGTGCAGGAGCTCACCGACGTTCTGCTCGAGCGCCGCGAGCGAGGTGAAGGTCAGCGGCAGGGTCGAGGAGCTGTTGGGTGGCCGCGTGGCGAGCGCTCCGGCCTGAGGGGTCAGCCCCGGCTCGCCGGCGAGGTCCGGATCGGCTTCTCCTCCGGGCAAGGGCAGGAGCGGTTGGGCGTCTGGACCGTACGTGTTCTGCGCGTGCGTCAGGAGCCGCTCCTCCACGAACGGGATCAGCACCCCGAAGAAGTTGCGGAGATTGCCTTGGGCTGGCAGGTCGCGGAGCTCAAGGTCGGCGAAGCGACCGTCGAAGTGCGCTCGTCCGATTTGCACGGCCCGCGAGCTGTCGACCCCGTCGACCCACTCCGTGTCAAGGAAGTCATGAGTCTGCAGCTTGCCCAGCCGGAACACATCGACGAGCAATCTCGCGCCGTAGTGGGGCGCCGGAGCCGGCGACTGGGCCTTGATCGTGTACAGGCGCTCGACTGCCGCCGGATCCTCCGCCGTAGCCGGAGGACCCGACACGTCTCCGAAGCGAGGGAACGGCATGTCGAACAGGCAACCCTTCGTTCTCTGCCCGGGGGCCCACGCGCCGTTGCGGAAGATGCTGAAGTTGAGTCCGATCGCGACATACTTCGCCCCGTCCTGCGACGGCGGCGTCGAGGACTGCTGAGCGGGGGGCAGGGGCTGGCGCGGCTCGTTCTTCACCACCACATCGATCCAGAACAGGCACACGCGACCGCGGTAGATCGCCGGGACGACCTGGTGGGCCTTGATGTTGAGCGGCACCTGCTTCCAGCCCGACCACACGCGATCCGAGAAGGTCCGGTGGTAATACCGCGGCGGATCGTCCGACGTGCGGGCGACAGCGTGGATCGTGCCCGTCTTCGGATCCACGCAGGTCCCGGTGACCTGCAGGTGAGCGAGCTCGTCGAGCCGATCGATGTAGTTCTGCGCGACCGTCTCCAGGTAGTCGTTGGTGCTGTCGCTCTGACGGATGTCGTGCTCGAGCTGCTCGAAGATCTGCGTCCGGTTGGGTCGCTGCGACTCGATGAGCCAATTCTCGGGATACAGGAACACCTCCCGGGCGGCCTCCCAGATCCGGTAGCGCTTCATCCACCGCCAGTACGTCCACGTGTCGTCGCGGTTCAGGTCAACAACGACGCCGTGGTCCTCCTCGAGGCTCATCAGGCAGCGCTCGACGAACAGCTCGACGGCGGCGAAGGCCTGGATCACACGGGTGGTCATCTCGCACGAGCTCATCTGCACGTCGATCAGGAAGTGGTCGAACAGCGCATCGGCGTCGGCGTAGAGCACTTTGCCGGCGTCGCGCTTCGCGATCAGGTAGGCCTGGAGGGCGGCTGACCGTCGCTCCCGCATCGGGTCCATCAGCTTCGGCGCCACAGCCAGCCAGTCCGACTCTGAGTACTTGGCCTTGAGCGCGCCGCGGGCCGACGTCGCCTCTGCGTCCCCCGGCGCGGCAACGGCCCAGGCGACGAGCTGATCGCCGCTCGCGCCGGTGGCGCCCAGCATCGCCTGCAGCGTCCGCAACGCGTCGTAGGTGGCCGGTTTCTCGTAGTCCCCCGGGAACACCGCGCCGAGCGCAGTACACAGCGCGGCGATGTCGGCCGCCCGCCACCCGGTGACCGTCGCGAGCGTCGACTGGGCGCCAGCGGCGCTCGCGATCGTCCCGCTCGCGATGGCCGTGATCAACCCGTACAGGTCTCCGATCGGACCGCTCGCGGGAGTCGCGGTGAAAGCGCGCTCGAGCTTGACGATCAGCGAGGTGGCGAGCAGCGCGGCGATCGGCTGCGCCGGCTGAGCGCCGGTCACCGGCAGGCTGCGGAGCTCGAGCCCGCCGTAGGGGGCGGCGTGACCGAGCAGCCAGGCGAGATCGCTGCGGACGAGGTGCAGCCGTTTGACGACGATGCCGACCTTGTCGAGCAGGTCGACGGCGGTAAAGGCGTCGCCGAAGTTCGCGCGCGTGAGCGGGGTGTACGTGCCGCCGGGCTTGTCGACCAGATGTGCATTGGTGAGCACGGTCAGCAACGTCGTCGCACTGGCGGGGAGGGTCAACTGTTCGGCAAGCAGCGCGATTACATCGCCTTGGAGCTGGAGGTTTGGCGCCAGCGCCGCGATCACGCGCGTGCGAGTCAGGTACGTCGCCAGCGACGCCAGCACCTCGCTCGCGCGCTGGTTGATCGCCGCCTGGCGCTGCGAATGCGTGAGGCCGGCGGCGAGCGGCGCGAGCTCAGACTGGGCGGTGGCGACGTCCATGAACAGGCCGAAGTTCGCCGAGATGAACGCGTTTCGGGTCGCGAGAGGCTGGCTGGCCGTGTCGTCGATGATGGCAATCGCGGACGTGAGCAGCGACGGATCAACAAAAGCCGGAAGCTGGGCGAGCTCGCGCTGCAGCACGGCCATCGGCGGGTCGGCGCTGCCGAACACCTCGTCGTGGGTCTGCTGGATCGCCGCTCTCACCGCTGGCAGCACCGTGCCGGCGATCTGCTCGTCGGGGATCCCGATCGCCGACGGGCCGTGCGTGAGCACGTAGAGCAATGCCTCGGCGCTGAAGCCCGAGTGGCTCATCGCCTTGACCTCGCGGATGAAGGCAAGTGTTGCGGCCGGGCTCGCCAGCGCTGCGGTCAGCGATCCCGCCGACGTGATCGGCAGTAGCGCGAGAAGCTCGGTGATCGAGGACTTCACCGCGGCGGCGAGCGCGGTCACCCGGTAGATCTGGCTGAGGTTCGAGAGCGTCAGCTGGCCGTTGGTGATCGGAGCGGCGAACAGGATCCCGGCGTCGTCGGCCGAGATCTGCAGGGCGCCCTGGATTGCGGGCACGTGATCACTCAGATTGGGGTGGGCCATCGCACCGCCGACTGCGAGCGCGGCCAGATCGGCATCGGCCGGCACCGCAGGGTTGAGGAACAGCTGGGCATAGAGTGACGTTGTGCGCGACCCGTCTGCTTCACGATGCCCCGCCGGGCTTGTGTCGAGGTCCGAGTAGAAGGCAAGCTGCCGGTCGACGGCGAGGCCGGTGATGTCGGTCAGGTCACGGAAGGTCTGCAGCTGAACGAGCGCCGGCCCGTCCAGCGTGCCGTTGGCGACCGCTGGAGCCTGTACGAGCATGTCGAGTTCCCACATGTGCCACGTGGCGTGTCGCCAGAGGCGCAGGAACCGGTGGAGCCGGTCCAGCACCGCGGCGTCGAGTGGAGCCGGCGCAAGCGACTCGGCGTTCAGGTCGCACGTGTCACTGACCCCTTGGAGCGTGATGGGCGTGCCCCCGTCGCGGACCCAGACCACCTCGAGCAGCTGGAGCAGCTGCTCGTAGGTGATCGCGGCGGAATGAAGGAAGGCCTCGACGGGAACGAGGTCGGTGCCTGGGTTAGCGGTGTTCCACGCGATCGCCGCGGGCCCGGAGTTGAGAGTCGTGACCAGGTCCTGCTCGTGCGGGTCGATGGCGAATCGCTCGGCGGCGACGCTGGCGAGCTTCGCGGAAGGAACACTGTGCAGCGGCACCAGCGCCTGGCGCAGCTGCCACAGCGATATCCCTGATTGCGACAGGTATGTGCGCAGCTCGTCGAGCGGCTTGTCGTATGGCAGCGTGTGCGGATAGCTCGCGACCTTGAGCGCTTCGTAGGCTGCCGCGTTCACGTATTCAGGCGCCGCGCGCAGCTCGGCGGAGGTCTGCGTCGTCTGCCTCCAGACGGCCGAGGCAGGCGGTGCTACGGCATCCTCGAGCAGTTCATTGACCAGGTCGACATACGGAAGCGCGATGTCGGTGTTGGGGCAGTTGAGCAGCAGATGCCGGATGTCGGGACGCCGGGCGTCGAGCGCGTCGAGCGCGGTCGGGATTGCTCCGGAGAGCGAGTGGCCGCGCAGCCACAGGAGGAGATCACACAGATACGCCGCGGGACTCAGGACCGAGGTGCAGTCGTCGACGGCGCAGTAGGCCTGGGAGCCGAACAGGGTCGCGAGCGACTGGTCGCGCTTGACAGCGTTCTGGGTCGGATCGTCGAGGTTGGTGATCGCGCCGACCGCCTTCGGCCAGATGCCGATGAGGTCACGGTTGAACTGGGCGAGGTTCGATATGACGTCCGCGTAGCGCCGCTCAGCGACGCGGTACACCCGGTTCGCCTCGACCTTCGTCAGGCCTGCGGCGACAGCCTGGACGAAGAACTGTTGGCGCCCCATGGTCGCGATTTGCGTCGCGGATTGGATCCCAGAGCGCAGCAGCGATTGCGCCGGGTCGACGTCCGGAACGATCCGCAGCATCCGCTGGAAGCGCTTGACGTTGTCGAGCACGACCGGCTGGTCGGGAGACGCGATGCCAGCGAGGGCCTTCGCGGGGTCCTGCTCGACATAGGTCGCGACATTTGTCTTGATCAGGTCGAGCGAGCGGTTGTTCTCGAAGAACCGGGTGAGGGGCTCCTGTTCGGGGGCCGGAACGAGCTCGTCGGCGGCGATTCGTGTCGACAGCGCAGCCGTGGGGTACGCCCGAGTCACGCGCGTGTAGATGACCTTGGCGTAGACCTCGGCGGGTTGTGCGGTGCCGGCCGGCTGGATGCTCGGCGGCGGTCCAACCTGCTCCACAAGACGCGTCCAGTCGGCGAGCGACGGCCGTGCGAGATCGGACAGGGTCGTGTACTGCCCCTGATTGAATCGGTCCAGCAGCGCCTGCACGAGCGGAACGTGGTTCTTGACGAAGGCCCCCAGCTCGAGCGTCCGCTGCACGTTTGATGCCTCCGCATCGGTGAGGCCCGACTCCCCGCTTGCCAGCGTCCGCCAGAAGTTGCGCATCGACTGGCCGTTGCCGGCCAGCGCCCGTGCGAAGGCCTCGTGCTTTTCCGGGGCCAGCCCGGCGACCGCCAGGAGCTCGCCGAGCGTCGCCTTGCCGACCAGGAACGGCTGCCCGAGCAGGTCGGTGGTGCGCCGGGATTGCAACAGCTTGACAAGCTCCGGGACCGCCTTCTCGAGCTGAGCCTCGATCAATCCCTGGGCCACTGCCCGCTCGAGCGTCTGGGTCTGGACGTCAGTCGACAGCGCAAAGATGAGCGAGCCAATCCTCCTGACGAGCGCGTCGATCAGCGCAAAGCCTTCGGCGGCGTCGGCCAGAGGCGCCGGAAGTGCAGACGGAACGTGCTGTCGCAAGAACGCGTAGAAGGCGGCGGCGGGGACGTCGAAGGCAGCCTCGAGCCGCGCCGCGATCGCCACCCTGATGATGTCCTCGGAGCTCCGCCCCATCTCCCGGGACAGAAACGAGACGTCGTGGTGCTCGTCGCTCTCCACGACCTCGTCGAGCGGCAGACTTCCCAGCTGAAGCTCGATCGTCTGTCGCAGCTCGCCGTACTCCGACGGGTCCCGCCGCTGTTCCTGCAGGTCGACCTCGAGCTCGGGCTGCGCGTCGATCAGGCCAGACTCGAGTGGCCCCGTGAGCCGCTCGGAGCGAGCCTCAACGACGAGCAGCAGCTTGCCGGGGCCCTCTTCCGGGAGACGGCCTTCAATCTCGTAGGTGCCCTCCTCCGAGGCGTCACCGGAACCCAGCGGATGACGGTCGCGAATACGCTGATGCCAGACTTTCACCTCGGCGTACGGCACCTCTCGGCCGTCGGCGTCGGTGATCCGGCCGTGGACGATGAGCTTCTCAAGCACGATGCCCCTCCCGGTCCGCCGCGCTGCGGTCCCGCACGCGTCGGATTGAGTATTTGCCCCACCCGCCTTGCCGACGTCCGTCGACGAACGAACCGGCCCCAAAACCCGGGCCCCTATTCCCGGGAATGTTCCCCACAAGCACTCGTGATCCGTTGCCACTTCGATTCGACGCGGGAGTCCACGTCAAGTCCGGGAGCCGTTGAAGGACCCAGCTTGCGACCAGGCGGCCAGCGATCGACGCGAATGGGCCCAACGCGGACGGACCCAGGCTGCGCGTTGAGCGCGGGGGAGCTGTAGCCGCTGATGCCGACAAGGCCATTTTGGGTCCCGATCAGACGCGCTCAGCGCCCGCCGAAGGCCTCCTCCACCACGGCCTTCAGCCGGGGCTCGAACTCCTTGCGCAGTTCGCTGGAGTGCCGATCGAGCTCCCTGCTCAGCTTCACCAGCTCTGGCTGCGCCTTGCGCAGGAGCTCATAGTACTCGGGGATCGGCAGCCGGACGTGGTACTTCTCCAGCTCAGCGCGAAGGATCCAGCACCACCACCACCAGATGACGTACTGGCGCCCGAGCGCGATGTCGCCGGCGGGCTCGGAGCTCTCGCTGAAGTTCGGCGTGTCCAGAGGATCCTTGATCACGTCGGCATACCAGAAGGCTTCCTCGGCTTCGATGATCCCGTCGTGGTCCCCGTCGGGGTCGAAGGCCAGCGTGCCACCAAAGGCGTCATGTCCCGCCTGCGCGGCGATCCAGTCCCGTGCGAACGGGTCCCAGTTTCCGTCCGCCGACACGTAGGAGTTATTGGGCTCGATCGCCGCCGAAGCCACGCTCGTCGAGTTTGCCGGGCTGCTGGCCAGCACCGGCGCGTTGAACCCGCCGGCATGGCAGGGTTCGAACATGCAGATGAGCTTGTCGAACCGGGGCAGCTCACCGATCTTGCTGGCGAAGTCAGGGGCGGCGTAGGAACCCCAGTTCGGATAGGTACACCACGCCGCCGACCCGGGAGTGCCGCCATAGCTGCCGTGGTTGTTGGTGTGGATCAGCAGCAGGTCGTCGGCGTCGATCCGGCTTTTCAGGTCGTCGATCGCCGACTCGAACCCGGCTCGGTCACCGCTGCCGGTTACGTTGATCCGGTACGCAGTGCTGTCCCCCGGCCACGTGGTCTGCACGCCGTCCTGCGTATCGAGCGTCCCGTCGTAGGAGTGGGCGTAGATGTGGTCGCGATCGAAGCCATAACGATCGATCAGCGTCCGATACAGGAACTCCATGTCGTTGAGGTGGCGCTTGTTCGACATCCCTGACCACAGGATCGCGTAGCGCTGGCGCTCCCAGATGACGGGACAGCGCAGGATCGGGCGAAGCGGAATCGTGATCGGATTCGGTAGGAACTGCACAGGCTGGTGAAACGCCACCAACGATTCGGGCGGCTTGGCGCCGTAGGGTGGGAGCTGGGCGTACACGGTCTGGGCCAGCTCGCCGCTTTCGGCGCTGAAGAGCAGGTACCGGCAGTCGTGGCCGAAGTTCGCTCGCGGCACATCGTCGGCCCAGACGAGCACCGAAGCTTGCTTGGCTTTGATCTTGAGGTGCTCGGGCCCGATCGACTCTCCCTCCGCGATCACCCGGCGGTCGATGTGCAGGTTGGTTGACTGGCGCTCGGAGTAGGACAGTTCATCGAGCACGTTTAGCTGCACGCGCTGGAGAATCGCCTCGCGACTGGCTTCCATCTGGTCTCCCCCGGTGATCGGTTCATTTGGGCTTTCGACGTTTGACGTGGACTAATGAAGGTCAGGCAGGACGCCGGCGGGGACCGAGGGGGCCCGGTAGGCCACCCGCCACCCCAGAGCCGGGCGCGACCCGAACGGCGGCAGCTCCGCCTCGACCGAGAGGAGCTCTCCGGTCTCACGCGAGACCAGCACGTACCGACAGCTATGAGACCAGTTCGCCATCGGCTCGCGGTCCACGAAGCCGATCAAGGCATCCCACGGCACCACTAGCTCGAGCCGCGGAGCGTTGAGTACATCTCCGGCGCTGACATGCTCAGCGGCGACATAGGCGACAGCGTCGTCGTGCTCGCGCTGATCGAGCTGGCCGATGAGGATCGCCATCAGCGCGTCATTGGTCAGCGTCATCGCGACATCTCCAGTAATTCAGCGCTGGCGGCGCGGAGTTCCGCGTGAGTGCCTCAGCCAAGCAGGCTGCCCCAGACACCGCCAGACAGCACACCAGTGATTGGCGCGGGCGCCGCAGAACGGTGATGCTGAGCGGTGCGGCGACCCAGATGCTGAGGCAGTTAAAGCAGTCCATGAGCGCCCCTGCAGTGCTATCTCCAAGCCGCGCGCGAGCTCGTACGACCGCGTCGCTAGGACCGTCCTCCTCGGCGAGCAGGTGGGTCACTCGCCACGTGGCCAGTGACGCCAGCACGAACCGGGCGCTGAATCCGATGTCGTTGTTAGAAGCCATGCCGGGACCCAAGCAGAACAGTTAGCTGAGGGCAGCCGGCCGCGTTGACCCGTGCCCGCTCAATGGTCGATGACGGCCACGGACACGGACGGGCTCGCCTCGATGTAGCTGTAGTTGGCCAACCAGTTGGTCGCCGGCCCTCCCCCGTCGCCGGCCGGGTTAAAGGCGCGGCTCCACGCGTCAATGGAGAGCCCATATGAGCCTTGTGCGGCGCTGCCGGGAAGCATGTAGAGGGTGACGTTCGACACGCTGTTGTCGGCGAAGTTCTCGTGCCAGTGCTGGCTGGTCGAGACCGGGCTCAGGAGCCCGGGGGTGCCGGCACCACACCCGCTGGCGGTGATCTGCACGTCACGCAGGTGGGCCGCGGTGGCGCCCCAGGTGACCTCGATCTCGATGTCGGCGCCGGTGGGACGCTCGATGACGATGCAGACGAACGGCCATGTGAACGTGTTTTGCGCAAGCCATGCCCCACCTGAGACGCGCCAGCGGATCTGGCTGAAATTCACATTCGGTGCCTTGTTGTCAACGGCGAACGTCACCGTCGGGCTGAACTCCTCAGGCGGCGAGAGGGGAGTCTTGGTGGCGTCGGCAAGCTGCAGACGGACGACGTAGTCGCCGTCGCTGAAGCTCGTCGTCGGCCAGTTCAAGATCCAGTGAGGGAAGACCAGATTGGCAAACTCGGCAGCGGTCGGCATCTTGTACCAGCCGCTAGCGTCCGGGAAAGCGTGCATCCACCACGGGGGGCCGGTGAGGGTTGGTGGATACCACTCGAGGCCGGTGAACGGCACCTCGGAGGCGCCGTTGTAGGCGTAGAGCACCCTGTACCACTGCGCACCGCCGATGTCGTGGCATCCGTGCAGCTGCAGCGTGCCGGCGTACGGCGCCTGACCCGGGCTCACCTGAGGGTCTCCGAGCAGCCCTCCGGGGCGCGGGCGGTTCACCCGCGTGGCCGTGCCTGTGGCGTTGTTGTGGTGCGTGGCCGCCAGCGGCATTAAGCCCACGGTGACAATCTCGGGCGTGTCGCCGCACGGGATTGAGGGTCCTTCGCAGATCGGCGAAGGTCGCGCGATCGGTGACGCGACGAGGGTGACGGGCGGAATGTCAGCCGCATCCCAGCGCACATCGAAGAACGACTCGGAGTAGATGGTCTCGTCGTCTCCGTCGAGGTCAACATCCTGCGTCACCCGGAAGGTGATGTCGGGCACGTCCAGCACGACCTGCCACTCAGGCACGATGATGTCGCGGCAGCGTAGGAACGGCCCGACGGCCCTGGATACGCTGAGGTCGAGGCTGGAGGTAGCCGAGGCAATGTGGTCGGCATTACGTTCGCTTGATTCCGGCAGGACCTCACCGTGCTCGAGCCGCTTCAGCGCATCGTCTCTGAGCGGAGGAGGGAAGGCATCGAGGAATGCGGGCTCGTCTAAGAGCGTCCTGATGTCGGCGGTCTGAGCGCCGAAGGCCTGCCCGGAGGAGGCAGCCAGGCGACCGAGCGATGGGCGTCCGAGCAAAGCCCCCGCCTGGTCGAGAATCACGCGTTCAGGAACCTCGAACGGTGTCGGGTCAGGGGGATTGGGATCCACCCCGAACGGCGGACGCTGCACCGCCCCCACCTCTTTGAGGATGTCGCCCAGGCTCGGCTTGACGATCTCCGGGAAACAGACGCGCTCCCTACGGAAGCTGAGGATGCGGTCGATGTCCCAGCGCGGAATCCACACGCAGAAGCGCCCGCACTCGTCGGTGGTCGTGGTGGCGATGTCCTCGCGGTCGCAGAAGATCGGCCACAGCCACCACCACCAATCCCACGGTCCATCGATTGGGAAGAAGCCGAGAAATGAGCAGTCAGTGTCCTCCACGTAAACAGTGGCGTTGGGTACGCCTTCGATGGCCCCGGTTCCCGGGTCGACCCGCACCACCCGACCGCACACCCGGCGGAAGAACAGCGATATCGGATCGATCCTCCAGCGTAGGATCTCGTCGAGCTCTCGAATTGGCTTGCCGGCCAGTTCCTCCGGTGGCACGCCAGAGATCTGTGCGAGATATTCTGACTGCCGACGGGTGACAACCCGGCTGTCCGGCGATGGTCCCTCGTGCCCGCGTGCGACCCGTGCCATCTGGGCTCCTTAGTCCTGGCCCCCTGGCGCGTCCCCTGCGAATCGTGGGAGCGCGCCCGCCAAATTGGTGGTTAATGCTGTATCCGACGAAAGTCCTGGTTGAGAAGAAGTTGGCCGGCGTCGGCCGCCCGTATCAGTCGTGCGGGATGGGCCAGCGAGAATGTGTATTGACGCCCACTGGAAGCGCGGTGCAGCACCGCGGTGGCGATACCACGGTATTCGACCATCACACTGGCGGCCGGCGGCCCAGACGTGTCACTCTCACTCGGCTCGTCCGTCACTGTTTTACGTGACGCAGTCGGTACCATCGTTCGGCGTCGCAGCGCCGCGCGCTTTTGCCCACAACAACCCACGGCTTGGTCCCTCCGTCGGTCTAACTTGGTCCCTCCGTCGGTCTAAGTCCCGTCCAGCTGATTGGTAACTTCGATGGCAACTATCTCACTGGCTTGTGGCCATGTCAAGCGTCTTTGTGTGCCCCCGCCGACAGTCACTGTCTTGGGCTATAACACTCCAGGTTAAAGGTGAAGAGGTTCAGATAGGAATAGGTCGTGACCAGCAACCCTGAGGCCGTCGTTCCGGCCGAAGCGAGCGCGCCTGTGACTATCGGTGAGGCACGATCAGGTCCCACTCCGTCTTCTGAAACTCGGCGAGGAGCTCATCGTTGCGCGACAGCTGATCCATCCGCGCGATCAGCAGCGGGTGCCGATCAGATGCCGACGCGCCGAACACCGTCTCTGCGAACTGCCGCGTCAGGATCTCAAACGCCAGCCCGAACTTCAGATACAACTCATCCTCCCACTGATCGACAAGGCCGCCGGCGCCATGATCACACATCGCCTAACGTCCTCCCGCAGGATCAGCTCCTTGATGTGGAGCCCCGCCGTGATCGTCTTGCCGGCGCCCGGATCATCGAACCGCAGAGGCCGGCCCTCCAACAGCTCTCCCTAGACCGCACGCAGCTGATGCGCAACGGCTGGAGATCGGACGCCACCGCCAACATCGGATCCGAAAGCCCGGCCAGCCTGATCCTCTGGCACTCCGCGACGAGCTTGGAGTCGGCCGCCACGGCGTCCGGTGGTCGCCCCTCGGCCTGAGCGACCGCGATCGTCTCCTCCGCATCCCGCCCGAGTACCCGCCGGACCCAACCGCCCCTCGGTGTCCTTGTACGTCAGCTCGATCGCATCGGCCCCGTGGGGCCGCACAGCGATACAGCGACGTTTTGCCCGGAATCACGCCAGCGAGGTGCAGGCCGAGCTGAAAATCTTCGAGCTTCGACACGATCGAGTGGATGACCGTATCGGTTGCCTGAACCCGAGTCGAGCGCGCCGCTCACGCGAGCCCGTTCGGAGGACCGAGGCGGCGCCTTGATCCTTCGCGGAGTGGCAGAAGTACGAACCTGCCCGACGCCAATCCCGTGTCAGGCCTCACGTGTCACCGGCAAGAGACGCAGCATCCTTCGGCAATTCGATGGATGGGCACGGGTGGTTTCGAACCACCGACCTCTCACGTGTGAGGCGACCGTCACCCGGCGTTAGAAGGTGCCGGTTTGCAGGGCGTGTGGCGAATGATTCTGCTCTCGTCGCCCGAAACTACTGTCTTGGAGTGCAGAGATTTGTCGTGGTTGTGGTCCCCGGAATGATTCCGGGGACCAGCAGCGCGCCACTGAGCGGCGTCGCTCTCCTCCAAGCACGAGTGTCCCGAGGAGGTGACCGGGAGGGCTTGAGAAATCGATAGCCGGGGGCTCGGCCGCGCGGCCAACCGCCGCCGGGAACTTTCCCCTTAACGGCTTCGACCCCCTGGCCAGCTATTGGCGCAGCTGAGGGGGATCAAGGCAACAACCGAAGCTCTGGGCCTGGCGGGGACTGGGGCAAAGACTAGCGCGGCCTCGGACGGATCCCGGGAGGCCGGCGACGACCGCTGCTCGTTCGTGGTTTGGAGGCGCGCGATGAGTCGCGACGCGGTCGCCGCGGTGCTCGCGCGCGATGACCTCGCCTGGGGCGATCGGCTTACCGCGCTCTCGCTCGCGAGCTTCGCCGGTCGCGAGCATCGGGCGTGGCCCGGCGCCGCCGCGGCGGCCCAGCGTGCCGGGCTGAGCCGCAGCCGATGCCTGCAGGCGCGCGACCGGCTCGTGCGCCGTGGCCTGGTCGTAGTCGAGGCTGAGGCGTCAGGGCGTGGACGGTCGAGCAGGCTCGTGCTGACTTTCGCGGAGTCGGGGTCATGGTGGGAGGGCGAGATCAACGTCGAGCTGCTCGAGGCGGTCCTCGGCCACCCCGCGGCGACTGGTGTGGCTCGGCTGCTGCTGGCGGCGATCGCGGACGGGGACGGCGCCGTCCGGGCCTTCACGACCGAACAGATCTGTGCTGCGGCGGGGATCGCGGCCAAGAGCTACCAGCGCGCAAGGACCGAGCTGCTCGGTTCGGGAGAGGTCGTGCTCGTCAACGGCGTAGGCGCCCCTGGGAACACGAACGCATGGGTCGTCGCGGACCCGCGGGCGCGGAAAGACGCAGAAGCTCAGCGTGCCCGCGGCGGGTCGCTCCGCCAGCGGGCGCCCGGCCGCTCGTGGGCGTGGCCCGCTCGCCCGCCGGCGCCGGAGCCGCTGAAGCGAGCGGCGCGGGGGACGGCGGAAAGGGCGGTCAGAATCAGACGGTTTCGGCGCAGAACCGTCTGAGATTGACCGCCCTTTCAGGCGTAAAGGGCGGTCAGGATCAGACACTTTCCGACCCTCGTCGACGTGCTCGCCGGTCGCGCCGCGGCGGCGGACGCGATCGTCGGTGGCGTGCACGGGCTCGACGTGATCCCGGCGGCGCGGGAGCTCGCTGGCGTCGAGATGAGCCTCGTCGGGGAGTTCGGCCGGGAGCTGTTCCTGCGCGACGCGCTCGAGCCGCTACGTGTCGACTACGACGTCGTTGTCGTCGACACGCCGCCGAACCTCGGGCTGCTCACCGTGAATGCGCTCGTCTGCGCCGATCGCGTGCTCGCGCCGGTGAGCGCCGAGGACGAGGCGTCACTCCACGGGATCATCGAGCTGCGACAGACGATCGCGCGACTGAGCGAGCGCCTCGGGGCACCGCCCCCCGCCTCGTCTCGCTCCTGACGCGCTGGCAGCGGCATCGGATCAGCTGCCGCGAGATGGAGACCGCGCTGATCGCTGACGGGCTCGCGCCGGTCGAAAGGTTCCGGCGCGATCGGCACTGATCTCGAGGGCGGCAGCGCGGCGGGGGTGCCGGTGGTGCTGAGCGCGGCGGATAGCTCGGCGGCTGTCGCCTACGCGTCGCTCGCCGAGATGCTGATGGAGGTGCGCGCACGATGACCGAGCCGACGAGACGAGCGCTCGCGATCGACGATCCCGCCGCCGGCCGCGACGCGTGCCACGTGGCACACTCGGTGCTGCCAGAGCCGGTGCACGGCCAAGTCCGGCGGCTCGCCCTTGGCGACATCCGGCCGAATCCAAGCCAGCCGCGGAAGCAGTTCGACGAGGCGGCGCTGGCCGGACTCGCCAACTCGATCCGCGAGCGAGGCGTGCTGCAGCCGATCATCGTTCGCCCGACGCCATCAGGCGGGTTCGAGCTCGTCGCCGGCGAGCGTCGCTGGCGCGCCGCGCGAATCGCCGGCAGGCTGACGATTCCCGCGCTCATCGACGCGAACGTCGAGGGCGCCGGGACGCTCGAGCTCACCCTTATCGAGAACGTCGTCCGCGAGGACCTCACCTCGCGCACACTGTCCGCTTTCTCGACCTGCCCGATCAGGCAATCGACCTGATCGACTCAGGAGCGCTGACCAAGGGCCACGGCAAGGCCCTCCTCACCGAACCGGACCACCACCGGCGCCGGGTGCTCGCACAGCGCGCGGCCGACACAGGATGGTCGGTCCGCTCGAAGCTGAGATCGCGCGGGGCACGAGGCAGAACCCGCCGGCAAGCAAGCCGCACGCCGACCAGGAGGCGGCGGCCGCGCCTACAGGACACGATCATCCGCGCCGTCGGGGGCGACGTGACTGCCCGCCCGTACCGCGACGGCTACCAGGTCATCCTCGATCAGGCCGCCGGCGTAGAGCTCGCTCGGCTTCTCGGACCCGCTCGTGATGGATGGACTCAAAGACCCGTCGAACCGAACGCGCCTCGAGCCTCCGCTTGATGCGGGCCGGGTCGGTATCGAGCTCGCTCAGATCCGTCCGGTGGCTTTCCCGCTTTCCGCGCGATGCGCGTCTGTCGGCGAGCCGCGGCGAAGTTGCGCCGCGACATAAAGGCAGGTCTCAGTCCGTGGCCTCGGTGATCGTGCCGCTTCTGGCCGTGAGCGGCAGTGTCGAAGGGCGGGGCGGCGCCTCCCGTGACTGCGGAATTTCGTGGATGCAGTCATCTCAACCATCTGCTCCTGACTGCCGCGTTTAGCCATTGCAAAAGCTTGCCGAAAGCACTTGTGGGGCGCCCCTTGGAGTAGGTAGGGTGGCTCCTTGAAGGGCTCCCGATCCGAAAGGACGCCACGATGAGTACGTTGGTCCGCTTTTCACCCGAGTCCCTGACTGCTGACAAGTACGACGAGATCAAACGTCGTCTCAACGAAGCAGGCCATTGGCCGCCCGACGGCCTTGAATACCACGTTTGTTTTGGAACCAAGGGGCAGCTGAAGGTGAGCGAGATCTGGGCTTCAAACGGGCAGTTCGAGGCATTCGGGGCGCATCTGGGTCCGATCCTTGAGGAGGTAGGCCTCACCCAGACGAACCCTCCTGAGCTTCTAGATATTTACAAACAAGAGCGGTTCTAGCCGGACATCGGCTCTGGGCAGCCAGTCGCCGCACTGCATGGCGCCATTTCGCGAGTTGACACCCCGAATTTGCTGTCGCTCTCGGACGTCGGACGGACGCGCGCCGGCAGTCCTGGGTTGACCGAGCAGACTGCTTCCTGATCGAAAGACAGAAGCCGAGAGCAAGAACGGCTGGCTTCTGCTTGCTCGCCCGAGCGGCCACGAGAAAGCGACTCCCGCTTCGATCGCGGCCGGATCAGAAGCAGGTGCGTCGTCGAGGCCGCGAAAGCCTGCCACCGTCGAACTAGTGCTGGCAAGCGAAGCGGCGGCTCGTGCCGGAACGAGGGGCGGCGGCTCAGTGCCCGAGGGGGACCGGCCGGCGCTTGGGTGGATGCGCTGGGCGCCGCGTGCGCGGCGGGGTCAGCGGCGAGGCGGGCTCGCCCCGGTAGCGACGGGCGGCTAGTTCGGCGTCGGGCAGCAGCAGCCCGCCGCTTGGCACGTTCGGCGGTATGTCCGGAGTCGGCGAGCCGCCATTGCCGCCCGGACCCTCGGCGTCGTCGCCCGGTCCGGTGGCCTCTGGGCGGTCGCGATCAAACAGCGCGGCCCCGAGCATGAGCAGCGGAAAGCAGCAGAACGGGAACAGCTCATAGGTCCTGGCTACCAGGCTCGCGACCGGCAGCAACATCAGCGGGATGAGCGCCAGCACCGGCCGGCGAGCGCCGCAGGTCTTGGTTTCGCCCCGAGGTGAGTCCCGGTCCATCTCGTCAGGATGACAGCCGCATTGCGGTCCTTTCACCCGCCTCGAACGGGTGATGATCATCGTTCATCGAGAGTCATTCGCAGGCCGCCTCCGGACCGATCAATAACAGGAAGTACGTGAGGCGTTTCCCCGGTCCACCGCATCATGCGTGCTCGTAACGAGCTGCACCGTCCCCGGCGAGGGGCGCAGAACCTGCGGCTCCTCCAGCGAGCGCGATGGAGGGAAGGTGGTGTGCACGTCCGAGCACGTCGTCCGTTATCAATGCCGGGGCGGCGTACTGAGCGTTAAGGACGGCGTGTCGCTGTTGAATTGCTGTCTGCTTGTGTGGCTCTGACTTCATGTGGCGCCGAGCGCTGAGAGCGGCCACCGAGCTTGAGGAACTGTCGCTCGGCGTCTGTCGGCGCGATAGCGGCTGCGCGCTGATACGCGGTCGCCGCCTCGCTGTGGCGACCCAGCCGCCCAAGCAGATCGGCTCGCGTGGCATGAAACGGGTAGTAGTTGTCGAGGTCCAGCTCGTCCACTAACGGCAACGCTGCCGCTGGGCCAAGCACCTCGCCGACGACGATCGCGCGATTGAGGGCCACCACTGGGGTGGGGGCGAGTACCAGCAACTGGTCGTACAGGGCAAGGATTCGGGGCCAGTGGGTCACCTCGGCGGTGGTTGCCTCGGCGTGCACGGCTCCGATCGCCGCCTGGAGCTGGTAGGGCCCGAGCTGGTCTCGGAGTTGGGATCGCTTGACGATCGCTTGACCCTCGGCGATCAGCGCCTCGTTCCACTGGCTGCGGTCTTGATCGGCGAGTAGCACCAAGGAGCCGTCGGAGGCGATGCGCGTGGCACGACGCGATTCGGCCAGCAATAGCAGGGCGAGCAACCCGGAGACTTCGGGCTCGTCCGGCATCAACGCAGCCAGCACGCGAGCCAGCCGGATCCCCTCCGCACAGATATGAGAGAAGTCCGAAATGGTGGATCTCGTCGATCGCGTCCTGAGCTCGGCGCATCGGGCGAAAGCCGTAGCTACACGGCTTGAAGTCCGCCTCAAAGACAGGCTCGAGGACCAGCTTCAGGCTGGCTTGCACGCACCAGTCGCGCGCGGTCGCAAATTCCCAATCGCCTCAACTTGCCCGAGGTCTTCGGGATCATCCGCTCGCGCACCGGCAGCAGAGCGAACCTACGCGCCCTGAGATCATCTCGCAGCTCACGCAAGAACTCCTCGCCGTCCTTGGCGCCGATCAAGCGAGGCTTCACTTCATCAACACCAGCCGTTCGTGCTCCTCGATTACCCCGCACACGATTCCAGCCGACCGTCCGCAA
>JALYZB010000125.1 GCA_030945945.1 Actinomycetota bacterium
CGGGCGAGCCCGTCGGTGGTGTCCATCGCGACGGCGCGAACCCGGTCATCGCCGAGGTGCTGCTGAACCTCGCAGACGAGGTACTCCGAGCCCGAGGCGGCGAGATCCTCGTCCTCCTCGGCCCGCGCGGCCTCGGGCCGCTTGACGAGAATCGCGTTGTAGATCTCGGGCATCTTGTCAGGGAACACGGCCTCGATGACGACGCCCTGGATCTCCACGATCGTGCCCGTATTGCGTTCGCCGGTGTCGCTCGTGGTGGTCTCTTCAGTGGTGGCAGACATGTCTGGTTTCTCCTGGGGTGGTGGCGCCGGGGCCGAGCACTATCTGAGCCCTTCCGCGCCGGCGACGACTTCCATGATCTCCTGGGTGATCTCCGCCTGGCGCGCGCGGTTCATCTGGAGCGTGTAATCCTCAATCAGGTTGCTGGCGTTCTCCGACGCGTTGCGCATCGCGGTCATCCGAGCTCCGAGCTCGGAGGCACTGGATTCCAGCAGCGCGCGGTAGATCGAGATCTCGACGTAGTCCGGGACGAGCCGGCCGAGGATCTCCTCGGGCTCGGGCTCGTACTCGACCAAAGCCTTCGGCTGTGAGCTGTCGCGCTCGGAGTCCTCGGAATCGTCCTCGTCACCATCCTTGAGCACGGTGGCCTTCTGCAGGGGAAGCAGCGTCTCGCGCCGCATCTCCTGCGTGAGCGGCGAGACGTAACCGTTGTAGAAGATCTCAACCCTGTCCACCTCACGGTCGATGTAGGCCGCCATCAGCCGCTCGGCGATCGAGCGTGCGTCTGCGTAGGCGGGCCGCTCACTGAAGCCGGTGAAGCTATCCGCCGGCTCAAAGCCGCGGAAAGTCAGGGAGGACGCCGCCCGGCGCCCGGAGGCGAACAGGGTCGCCTCGCGTCCCTCCCCCGCGTGTTCACGGGCGGCGGCGACACCGGCCCGGACGGCATTGGAGTTAAAGGCTCCCGCCAGCCCACGGTCCCCGGCGACGACGAGCAGTCCGACGTTGTTCTCAGACTCGTGCTCGGCCAGGATCGGCAGTCGCGGCACGTCGCCGGCCGCCTCGGCGGCCTGGCGGGTCATCTTGCGGATTGCGTCTGCGTACGGACGCACGGCCTCGATGCGCTGCTCGGCCCGGCGCAGCCGCGCGGCCGCGACCATCTCCATGGCACGGGTGATCTTCTGGATGTTCTTGACCGACGCGATGCGGTTGCGAACGTCTCGCTGCGAGGCCATCTGCCTATGCCGCCTTTGCCTTGCCGTCGTCGCTGTCCTCGAGCGCCAGGCCCTCTTCGTCGAGGTCGTAGCCAAAGTCCTCGGCGTAGGTGCTGACTGTCTTCTCGAGCTTGCCCTGGGTGTCATCGCTCCAGTCCCCGCCGGCGATCGACTTGATCAGCTCGGGCTCGTTGCCGCGCACCGACTCGACCAGACCGCCGAGGAACTTGGGCACCTTCTCGACCTCGATCCGGTCCACGTAGCCGTTGGTGGCGGCCCAGATCTGGATCACCTGGTCCTCGACGGCCATCGGGTGGCGCTCGTTCTGGTTGAGCGTCTCGACCAGGCGCTCGCCGCGGGCCAGCGCTTTGCGCGTGTCGGCATCCAGGTCAGAGCCAAACTGGGAGAACGCCTCGAGGTCGCGGTATTGGGAGAGGTCGAGCTTGAGACGGCCCGCGACCTTACGCATCGGGCCGATCTGGGCATTGCCGCCGACGCGTGACACCGAGATGCCGACGTTGATGGCCGGGCGCACGCCCGAGTAGAACAACTTGGGCTCGAGGAAGATCTGCCCGTCGGTGATCGAGATCACATTGGTCGGGATGTAGGCCGACACGTCCCCGGCCTGGGTCTCGATCACCGGCAGCGCGGTGAGCGATCCGGCACCGAGATCGTCATTGAGCTTGACCGCGCGCTCCAGCAGCCGCGAGTGCAGGTAGAAGACGTCCCCGGGGTACGCCTCGCGTCCCGGCGGGCGGCGCAGCAGCAGCGACATCTGACGGTAGGCGTAGGCGTGCTTGGTGAGATCGTCGTAGACGGCCAGCGCGGCCTTGCCGTCGTAGAGGAAGTACTCGGCCATCGCGCACCCGGCGTAGGGAGCCAGGAACTTGATCGGCGC
>JALYZB010000139.1 GCA_030945945.1 Actinomycetota bacterium
GATCAGATCGCCTTGCCAGTGACCCGCCTGACCGCGATCCAATACCTCAGCGAGTCGCTGGTTGAGCATCCGCATCGCCAAAAGCCGTCCCCGGCGCTGGCGCCCTGACCGCCGACGGCGACGACACTGTCGACAGACCGGCCGCGTGAGCGCGACCAGCGGGTCATAGATCGCCTGATAGACGTCTCCGCGCACAGCCAACCGTGCCGCTGCCCGACGAACCGCCGGCGCAGTTGGTGAGCGACCTGCTCAGGGCTGCAGCGCTTGGCCAGCAGCTGGGGCGACAGTCAGGGCCAGCACGCCGTCTAAGCCAATCCGGCGCTGGCGAGGCTGACCAGCCCGTGCCCGCGCAGCGTGCTTGGCGTGATCAGGCCAGTAGCGGCCGTCAAGGTCGCCGTTGCGGGCGATCTCACCGCTGATCGTCAACGCCGCCCGTCTGAGCTCGCGCGCGATCCCCCGGACCGTGACCCCGGCCACGAGCAGGTCAGCGATCACGATCCGTTCCTGCCCAGACAGGTACCCCGGACTGCGCTGCTTGGGCTCGGTGATCCTCACCCGCCGATCGTGCAGGGCCTCGCCGACGACATTGACGACCGTCGGCCCCTACCGCCACCAGTTCCCGGTCTTGCCGTTGATCCCCACCAGCCAACACGCCTTCGAGTTGCTGACCCCCGCCGCGATCAACCCCACGTACCGCCGCTGCTTTTCAGCCTGCACCCCGCCAGCAGGTGTCCGTCTCCGCATCGCAACCTCCAAATCGACTAGGTGCTGCAACGCCAGCTGCAATCCGCCCTGTCGCGTCGGGCGCGGTTGGTGCAGTTTGATGTGGCGCGTTGCTCGACTCAGAGCGATGCTGTGGTCGCTGCTATAGCTGAGCATCTCGTGCGGAACAGCGGGCGGGCGGCTATCAGGCTGCCGAAGCAGCGGGCCCTCGGCTTGATGTGGTGCGCGCGAGGCTCGCCAAGTTGGTCGGAAAACGAGACCGCCGACGTCGAGTTCGTCGATAACGGAACGGTGGCAGTGCGTCTCCTGTTGAAGAGCTGGCCGCTTCCAGCGAACGCGCGGGTCGCGCTTACGCGGTCTGAGTTCGCGTCAAACCGGATGGTGCTCGAGCGCCTCGAGCACCACGGCCTGAGCCTGCATGAGCTTCCAGAACGCGCGGATGGCAGGCTCGACCTCGAGCAGGTCGCAGGGGTGCTGCGGACGGGAATCGATGGTCGTGATCTCGCATGTTCCCTCTCAGCGGAGCGTGCTGCAACCCACTGATTCGCTGATCGAGATCGCTCACCGCCAGGGCGCTGCGGGGCTGGTTGACGTCTGCCAGGCGCTGGGTCATGTGCCTATTCCTGAGGGTGCTGATGCCTACGCCGGCACCTCACGCAAGTGGCTACACGGACCCCGGGGGGTCGGGTTGGTGGTCCTGCCCACCGAGTTGTGGGACAGCCTTGATGGACCGCCCACACAGCAAACCCACCGCACCCGCGGCGGGTCGGTCGAGCGCTTGGCTGGAGCGCCGGCACTCGAGCCTTCAGAAGCGGCGGTCGCTGCACGCTTGGGGTTCGCGCATGGGCTCGAGGAATTACACGCCATCGGATTAAGGACGGTGCGCGGCCGTTTACGCGAATTGGGAGGGGAACTGCGCGAAAGCCTCGCGGGCCTGTCTGACTGGCGCGCGCGAGCCAGTCGACGAACCGACTGCACCCGTGACGCTCCAGGCACGCGGCTCGATCTCCGCAGAAGAGGCCGTCCTACGCCTGCAGGACGCGGGAATCGCCGCCGGCGTCGTTCCGGCGGGGCGGGCGCTCGATCATCCGGAGAACGTCTTGCGTCTCTCCCCGGACCCCGGAGCGACGACGGCAGACATCGCGCGCATCCGAGAAGTCCTCGCTTCCACCGTCAGCTGAGAGCGCACGCGACCGTACGCCTTCGGCGTCGGCGAGTGCGGCCACGCGGTTGTACAAGTACGAGCCCGCGGCGGGACTTGTGCGGCCGGCACCCGCTTGGGGCGCACCCGACGTGTTCAAACGGAGAGCACCCGGGCCGGCGGCTAGTCGGTCACGCCCGCTCCGGGCAGCTTCGGGATCGCCCGGCGGGAGCCCGCCGACGCGGTGTTGCATGATTTTGTTTTTGCTCTGAAGCAGGCTTCAGCGGAGATTCGGCTCTCTTGGCGGGATGTCGGAAGGTTCGCTGCTGGGGCTGAGTGGTCGGCCGCGAGCGGCCGTTTCCGAGTGTGCTCTGGCAGGCTGTTGTCCATGCGCGTATCCCGGCAAGATCGATGTGGTGGGTGAGCGGTGGTTGGGTTGCTCGGGCGGGGCGTGGTTGGGTTGTGAGGCGGTTGCCGGGGTGGGCGCGTGCGGCGGGAGTGATGTTTGGTGTTGGGTGGGGGGCGAACCAGTTCTCCTCGCTGCTGTTGGCCTATCGCCTTCACCGGGGCGTGTCTGAGAGCACGGCTGACGCCCTGTTCGGTGTGTACGCATTGGGGCTGATTCCCGCGTTGTTGTTGATCGGCCCGGTGTCTGACCGGCGGGGTCGCCGCGTGATCGTGCGCGCCGCCGGGGCGCTTTCGATCGTGGCCTCGCTCGCGCTGATCGCCGGTGAGCATTCGTTGGCGATGCTGTATCTCGGCCGTTTCCTGGCTGGGGTCTGTAGTGGCGCGGCGTTCGCGGCGGGGACCGCGTGGATCAAGGAACTATCGGTCTCTCCCTACGATCGGCTCGCGGGCGAACAGGCCGGCGCTCGCCGGGCCGCGATCGCTTTATCGGCCGGGTTTGGTCTCGGGCCGCTGGTGGCCGGGCTGCTGGCCCAGTGGGCCCCCCATCCACTCCTGACCGCCTACCTACCGCATCTCGCGGTGATGCTGACCGCGCTGGTGCTCCTTGCCGGAACCCCCGAGACGATTGCGCCCGCAGCCCACAGTCTCGGGTTGGGTGAGCTGCTGCGGGTGCCCGCGGCTGGCCACGTTCGCTTCCGGCGGATCGTCGCGCCCAGTGCGCCGTGGGTGTTCGCCGCCCCATCAATCGCGTTTGCTGTCTTGCCCGGACTGGTTGCGCACCGGACCGGCGGCTTCCAGGTCGGCTTCGCCGCACTCATCGCCGGCGTGACGCTGACCCTCGGGGTTCTGATCCAGCCCCTCGCTCGTCGGCTGGACCGAACCGACGATCTCCGCGGCACCATCGCTGGGCTCGGAGCCGTCTGCGCCGGAGTGCTGCTCGGCGCATTGGCCGCCTATCAGCAGAGCTGGCCGGTGGTCATCCCAGCCGCGATGCTGCTCGGCTGTGGCTATGGGCTGTGCCTCGTCTCGGGCCTGCTGGAGATCCAACGACTCGCCAACCCCCAGGACCTTGCCTCGCTCACAGCGATCTTCTACGCCCTTACCTACGTCGGGTTTGCCGCCCCGATCATCCTGGCCGAACTGACACGACTCACCAGCGCCCCGACCCTGCTCTTGGTCACCGCCGCGTTGCTGTTGCTCACCATCGTCGTGATTCACCGCGGCCATCTCCGATCCTGAGCCGACAGACCCGGTTTGCTCGCCAATTCGATCGCCCGGCAAGGGGCCTGGATCAGGCGAAGGCGATCGCGAGGCGATTCTTCCGATGGGCTCAGCGCAATCGACCTCCTGGCGCTCGAATCACGCGATTGCAGGCGCTCCGTGCGGACTGCGGTGACGCCGGGGAGTCCAATTGCCCTGAAGACGCCTGCGGGACCCCCATCCTCGAACGCATCAAAGCGACACTCGATTTCACCAAGCTCGGGATAGACCGCGATCAACGACAACGGCGGGCGGCGTGCGTGAAGCGACCGACCCTGGTTACCCGCCACCGCCAGGCTGAGCTCCCCAGCCACGAACTCTGCGTCCGGCCTCGCTACCAAAGCAGACTGATAGATCGGGTCGGGCATCCGAGATCTCGGATGACCGCCGGTGCCAGGTTTCTCCCGCGGAAGCGCTCGTGACTGGTTGGCTCGTCTGCCGTCTGCGACTCGGCCCCTACTCCCCGCTATGCGCACGGGCGACGGACCGCAGCGCTGTAACTCAGCAGGTGCCAGACCATGCGCGCGATGCGAGCGTCTCCGGCCATCGGCGCCGCTCCTGAAGACCAATGGCACGTCAGCGCCAGAACAATAGACGTGCGTCTATTGAAGTGCTATCGTCTGGCTCGATCAAGATTTGTCAATGTAGCTGGAGGTGTCGTGTGGCTGTACTTCGTCCCCATCTCGCGCTCACGGTCTTGGACGTTGAGCAATCAATTCCGTTCTACGAGGCGCTCTTCGGTGTCCCGCCTGAGAAGACGAAGCCGGGTTACGCGAAGTTCTCGGTAGCCGAGCCCGCGTTGAACTTCACGCTTAACAGTGGTGAGCGCTCTGGTCTAGGAGCTTTCAACCACGCTGGTATTCAAGTCGCAACAAGCGAAGACGTGCTCGCCGCAAAGACGCGGCTGGTCGACGCGGGCCTCGCGACCTTCGACGAGATGGACACGACGTGCTGCTACTCGCGTCAAGACAAGATCTGGGTCCACGACCCTGATGGCACGCCGTGGGAGGTCTTCGCCACGCACGAAGATACCGAGCACGCCGGCGCAGGTGGTGGCGCGACTGCACCGGGTCAGGCGTGCGGCTGCGACACAAAAATCGGTGCCGTTGAGTCATGCGACTCCGAGGTTCCCGGCAGAAGCCACCGAGACAGTGCTGAGGTGGTCGCATGAATCCGCAACTCATGGCCGCGGTTGCCCACAGTCGGGTCAACGAGCTCGAGCGCGCGGCCGGCTGCTGCACGGCAGCCGCGAAGCACCTCCGAGAACTCAGCCTCGTTGCGCGACGAACACGCCGGTCGCGGTGCCGCCGCACCTATGCGTAGGAGGCCGCCTGGCTGCTGCTTCGCGATCGAGTCAACGCTCATCGCCGAGGCCGGACGCCGTCAAGGTGGCCGTCACCCTCTACAGAATGTCGCCATGGAACTGACTCTTTCACCGAAGCACAAGCGCCCGAAGGGCGAGGTTTGCTGTGAGCCGCCCGTGTTGCCGGACGTCGATCGCAGCACCACGATCCAGATTGTCCGCGTCGCCAAGGCACTCGCGGACCCAATCCGGATTCAGCTGCTCGACGTGCTTCGAAAGCATGCCGGCAAGGTCTGCGTATGTGAACTGGTTCCTCTTTTTGATGTCTCGCAGCCGACTGTGAGTCATCACCTCAAAGTGCTGCGCGACGCTGGGCTAGCGGGCTACGAGAAGCAGGGGTTATGGGCCTACTACTACGTCCTACCCGGAGCGTTCGAGCCACTCGCGAGCTGGGTCTCATGAGCCACGCGCAGATACACAACCAACCTTGAATTGGTGAGCAGTTGACGCCGTTGAGCACGCCTAAGCTCTTGCGCTACGCCGCGTTTACAGACCACACGGACAGCGGGAACCCTGCCAGCGTGGTGATGGACGCCGGAGACATCACCGAAAGCGAGATGCAGGAGATCGCGAGGAACGTCGGATACTCCGAGACAGCGTTTTTGTCGCAAACCGGCGCCCGGTCCTTCGCCGTGCGCTACTTCAGCCCCGAAATCGAGGTTCCGTTTTGGGGGCATGCCACGATCGCGTCTGCCGTGGCGCTCGCGGAGCGGTTTGGCGCTGGCCAGCTACGGCTCAACACGGCCGCAGGAAGAATCGCGGTCGACACACTGTCCCAATAGCGACCGTTTCACCGCGACGCTGACGAGCGTGACGCCGAAACTTGAAGATGTCGCAGCAAGCGACGTAGACCGAGTCCTTGACGCCTTGCGCTGGGAGAGGCAGGATGTGGATCCTCGCCTTCCGGTGCGGATCTCCGACGCCGGCGCGCGGCACCTCATTCTCGGTGCGGCCACCCGCCAGCGGCTGGCCGACCTCGACTACGACTTTGCCGCGCTCAAGATGCTCATGGAAGAGCTTGAGCTCGTCACGTCAACCCTGTCTGGCGCCAAGATCAGATCACCTTCCATGCCCGCAACCCGTTTCCGGTCGGAGGGGTGGTCGAGGACCCGGCGACGGGAGCGGCGGCGGCGGCGTTAGGCGGATACCTGCGGGTGCTCGGGCTGGCTCCAGTTCCCACACGAATCACAGCGCATCAAGGCACCGACATGGGACGGCCAAGTCTGTTGCTCGTCGATCTCGAAGCCGAGACCACCGGGGTCAAGGTCACCGGTGAAGCGATCAGACTAGGACACGAATGAGCGGCCAGCCCACGTTGCAACCGCACGAGGCATGCGACTGGTGCCATAGTGCGCGCGTCACTCTGTCCATAGTTCTCCGCGAGGGTCGTCTCTACGACGCCATTTGCACGCAAATCCCCTTGACGGGTTATGCCGAGCCTGGGCTTGCGCTCAGCGCTCGAAAATCAGCTTGGTCCATGCGCCCTCGATCAAGGCTAGAGGCGCGTCGTGCCAGGCGACCCTCTTGGTGGTCACGGGTTCGGGCCGGAAGAGCTGCCGTTGCATGAGTTCGAGCACTGTAGGGATGTTCGATCGTGCGTGCACCCTTCCGGTATGGAAGGTCATCACCTTTCTCGTACATCTCAAGTAGCGGCATCGTCGGCTGCGAGGCGAGGAAGACTCCTGTGCTTGTGCAGATGCCGTCAGGGGCCGTGGAGCGGAGGGCGAGGTCTAAGCCTTGCTGTGAAGATGTGGCGTTCACGGTGACGGGGAACGGTCCAAGTCGTCGCGGCGCTGGCCCGCTGTTTACCTCGGCCCCGAGGGCGGTCGCGGTTCTTCCTCGCGCGGGATCGTCATCTACGTACAGCACGCGCTTGGAACCGAGGGCGACGGCAATGCCTGCGGCGTAGAGGCCGATCGACCCCGCCCCCCGACGATCAGGACCTCGGCCTGCGGTAGAGAGCGAGTCCCGGAGCGACGGCGCGCCAGGCGGTCAGGAATGCTGTCTGAGACGCTAGCTACCGCTACAGGCGATAGGCCTTCGGGGACCGGGACCAGCATGTGGTCAGCGAACGGAACGAGCACCACATCGGCCGAGAAGCCTCCGTAGCGCTGCACTTGGGGTCCGAAACCGTAGGTTGACGCGCGTGGGACCGTGACGCAGTTGCTGGTGTGCCCGGCAAGACACGGACCGCATTGGCCGCACGAGATCTGAAACGGAACGACAACACGCTCGCCCGGTGAAACTGAGCGCACATGCTCGCCGACGTCGAGTGACTTCCGCGACACCCTCGTGCCCGATCGGAAAAGGACCGGCGAACGGCGCGCGGCCGGCGACGATCTCTGCGTCAAGATCGCAGGTCGCGACATATCGGCCGCACCACCGCAGCGTACGTGTTGTCGAGGATCGGCGGTGGCGTCTCCCACCACTCAAGTCGCCCCGGTTCGATGAAGTTGAGTTGCTGCAAAGGCGTTCTCCCAGCTACTTGATCTCAAATTGAGCCAACACGTCTCCGCCTGGGCTGGCGCGATCGCGGGAGCGGCGCGCCGGGGTGGGGCAGGGGAGCAGGTACGCCGGAGCCCGGATCGCCCGCGTCTGCGCCGGTGCATTCCTACTCGCCCACGCTCAGATACTCAACGCACGCAGGTGCAGGACCCACTGGTCGCTCACCCCCGAGCTCACCCGGCGATGGCCACTCGCGAAGGGGGGCACACGGTCCTGTCGTAAACGAGGGAACGTAACTGTCAGCGCTAGTGTCGCATCCGCTATCGACATGGCGCTCTGGCTCGTCGAACTGACCATGGCCCTGTTCGCCCGCCCGCGTCGCCCGGGAGCTCGTGGTGTACATACGGCGCGAGGGCCGAGACTTTCAGAGCAGCGTCTATCTGGATCACCAACCCCCCCTAAACCCGTCGGTTTCATCGGGCACCGGACTGGCTGCTCGCGCACTACACGAGAGAGGTGCTCTGATTGAGCTCGCAGAAGTCGCGGGCCTGAGCATCCGCCACCTCGGCCGACTGTTCAAGGCTGCGACCGGTCTGACGCCGCTGGCCTATTAACGGCTCCTCCGACTCGAGCCCGCCCGATCCCCGCTTCAGGACCCGTCTCAGAGCGTCGCGATCGTCGCCCGCCGAAGCGGTTTCGAAGACGTCGGACACTCGGCGGCTCCGGCAACAACACCACGGCACGTCCCCGTCAACCGCCCGCTCCCCAACCAAGGCGAAGCCCCCAACCATGACTGTGTGTCTGCCGCTGGTGCGCGTGATCGCCAAGGTGTAGCGACCGCGGACAGCGCGAAGCCGACGATCCGCTTGCCGAACCCGTGCCCCTCAAACTCGTTACGAATCGTCACCTTCGTCTGGCTCTCGCTCACCGCTTCCAGGTCATAGCCGCCCTCACGTACCGTGACCACATTCTTTGACCGCTCGGCCCAGCGGATCTTCGTCGGAGCGTCGAAAGTCGTCAGCGCGAACTTCCGGGTGGTCGTCATCCCGGCGTTCTTGACTTTGCTCTCGAACACGATTCCAACACCGACCGGTCCGTCCGGCGTCTGTTGAATCTGCTGGACCCGGGGGCTGAACTTTGGATCCTTTGTCCCGTCAGCCAAGAACGTAAGACCTCGCTGATGGGCCGATTGATTACGGCCGAGCCGTCGTACTCGTGTGCCATGCCACGCGAAGCTCCTTTAGTGGACAGTGATTCGGGACCCTATACCCGGGAGCCGTGCCAATCGCGGGAGTTCTGAGCGGGCTTCGGACCACAAGATTCGAGCGCAGGAGTGCTAAGCCGGCTTCCGCGACGCTTTGGCTCGCGCGGACGATCGCCGACGAGACCTGAGTCCTGCTTCGAGCCCTCCGGCAGGCGGAACGAGAAGTGCGAGCCAGCACCACTTCAGCATCGCCGCCTCAGCAGTCACCAGGGCGCGAGCGCTGCAGATCAGGTGAGCCCATCACCTCGAGCTCCACGCCGTGGCCGGGTGGCGTGCTTGGCGGGGTTGGAGGTGGTCGCTAGTCCGAAGACCCAGCATGTGACCCGGTTGAGCTTCCTGAGAACCGAGCCCTACCGGAGGTTCAAGATCGCCCTTGTTGGAGCCGGCTCGGCGGTGTTCACCCGCAATCTCGTCGGCGACCTCTTCAGTTTCGTGGAGCTGCGGGACAGCATCACCTTTTCGTGGATGGACATCGAAGCCGATCGGCTGGGGACTGCCGAAGTGCTGGTCTGCAGGCTCGTCGAAGGTCACGACTCGACGGCCGTGGTCCAGGCGACTCAGGATCGTCCCGCGGCCCTGCAGGACGCCGACTACTGCTGGCTGGGAACCCCGCTCGGCCGCCGGAGGAGATGTCTCACGGCTGTCAAATCGTCTGGCGCGGAGACCACGCAGCCCCCGAGCCTGAGGCGCCCGACTGCGTCAAGATACCGCGTTCGCCGGTCAGCCGGTCGTAGTCAGTTCCTGGAGCAACGGCGTGGACTTATTGGTCGCTGTGGCAATCCGGATCCGCAGATAGCGCGCCCCCACGGCCGCAAAGCGCATCGTGTCCGTTGCGCGGTTGCTCGCCGTCGTCACCGTGGCCACCGTCCGCCAGTTGCGGCGGTTGTTCGAAGCCTGCACCACGTAGCGGCTCGCCCTCAGGATCTTGACCGGACGGGCCGCCGGATGGACGTTGGGCCGGGGGGCCGGGGGCCACGCGCGACCCCAGACGACGACCACTCGGCCCACCCGGTGGCCACCGTCCACCGGCACGGTGAGTGTCGCCGGGAGCTTGACCGGCTGCCAGTCGGTGGCGACGCTGCCGTCGACGGCCGCCAGCGCGGGAGCGCCGGGCACGGCGCTCGTGGCCGCTGCCGCCTGGCAGCGGACCCGGTCGGCGCTCGGCTGCCGGTCGGGTCGGGCGGTGGGAATCGAGAGCGCGTGGCCGGTGGCCAGCCGGCGCCGGCCCGACGGGGTGCCGAGGACCAGCGTCGGCCCGCTGGTCAGCGTCACCTTCGTGACCTGGAGGCCGACCGCGACCGTGAAGCGGCGGCCGCGCCAGGCGAGATCGTGCAGCACCACGCCGCTCATCTGGCCACTCAGGCTGGGAGCGATCCGCACCTCCCCCGACCCCCAGCGCAGACCCGAATAGCCATACAGGAATTCCTGCAGGAAGCCTCCGATTCCGGTCATGAACGTGAACGCTCCGCCGGTCTTGGTCTCCGAGAACTGGTGGAACACGTCGCGGATAAACGGCTCGTAGCTGCGCTGGGTGTAGACGAAGCTCGCGCAGCCGGGCGTCCCCAGCGTCGAGGCGTCGATCGAGTTCACCGCGTCACTCATCGACGGTCCCATCGGGTCGGTGCGGGGCACGTAAAAGGCGAGGTCGCTCGCCGCGACCGCAGGCGACATCGCAAAGTCCCACGGGTACTGGAGCAGGGTTACGTCGGCCTGCTTGACCAGCTGGGAGCCGTAGCCGCTGAACTCCGGGTGCACCTTCGCGCCGGCCAGGCTGGTAACTGGGACGACGAGTCCAGCGGCGACCCGACCCCACGCCGAAGGCTCTGGCTTTCCGAGCACCTTGGCCGCCGCGATCGCGTTGCGCAACGTGGTCTTGGCGCCGACGTTGGTAAACGCCTCGTCGCTGACGTTCGGGTTCTCCTCGTCCGGGCCGGTCACGTGATGCAGGTGGTAGCGCCCGTCGCTGCCCCGGACGGCGTGGGAGGCCCAGAAGGCGGCGGCGTCCGAGATCACCGGCCAGCCCCGCGTGTCCAGCCATTGCCGGTCACCGGTGGCCTCGAAGTACTGCCATTGCGCGAGCGCGATATCAGCAGTGATGTGCTGCTCGTAGAGACCCTCGCTGTTGACCGTGACCGGGGGTGGGATCTGTTCGGTCCCGTCCAGCGCCGACTCCCAGGGGAAGCGCGCGCCGCCAAACCCGGTGGCGGTGGCGTGCTGCTGGGCGGCCGTGAGTCGATCGAAGCGGTAGGCCTCCATCGCCGCCGCGAGCTCGGGGTGCTGGGCGAGCAGCGACGGGTACATCCAGGTCTCGGCGTCCCAGAAGATGTGGCCGTCATAGCCGTTTGAGGACAGGCCCGCCGGCGAGATCGACCAGTTCAGGCCGGCCCGCGTGCTCGACCACAGATAGAACTCACTGGCGTTGACGTCGGTGGCCACGAGCGGGTTGCCGAGGACGTCGATCCGTCCCCGCCACATCTTCGCCCAGGCGGCATCATTCTCGGCCCGCAGCCTGGCGTAGCCCAACGTCGCGGCCGCGGTCGAGTCGGTCTGGGCGGCGGCGGTCGGGTCAGCGGCGGTCTGCGTCTCCTCGATGCCGACGTACTTGGTCAGGGCGTAGCTCTGGCCGGCGGTGACCGGGAAGCTCACCTGCTGCCCGACGCTTTCGGCCTGGCTCTGATCGGTCTGGGTGCTGGCGGCGGTGATGTTGGGGCTGACGCTGAGCTGGCTGGCCAGGGTGGCGCTTAGCCCGGTCCCGACCGTCTGCACGGCCACCCAGTCGCGGCGGGCGGTCAAGTCCCAGGCCTTGCCGACCTGGGTGGTCAGATGCTTGGGCGGCCCGGCAATGGCTGGCGTCCCATCGATGGCATCGGTCACCGTGGCCGAGCCCGACCAGTGGGGAGTGAGGGTGAGTGCCACCACGCCGACGTGGGCGCGGGCGCGGTCGGTGAAGACCGCATAGCGGAGGTCGGTGACGTGGCCGTCGGGTGCCTTCCAGGTCGCGCTCGTGGTGATCACCCCGGTGTGGAGGTCGATCGTTTGGCGCCAATGCGAGAGCGTGCCGACCGATGGCGAGAAGGCGTGCCCGCCGTCGGCGAATGTCAGGGTCGACCAGGTGGGGAGGTTGGCGCGCTGCTGGACGCGGACAGACTCGTTTCCGACCGCGGGCTTGGCGTAGAAGCCCGCCAGTTCGGATTGGGCTGGGACGGTGCCGCCGGCGTAGCCCTGTCCGCTGGGCGGGACCCGGACGCCGAGCAGCCCGTTGCCGGTGAAGGTCGGCGCGTAGCCGCTGGCGCGGCTGTGGGCGGTGAGCACGAACGAGCCGGTGGCCCCAGCCGAGGCCGGCCCCAGGATCGCGAGCAGCCACAGCGCCAGCCCGATCGTGGCGATCCGAGTGCGTGCGCGCATGCTTCCTCCCTCCGACGTGAACCTTCCCGGTTGGTGGATTCCCGCCTGGCGGCGGGCCCAAACCTAAGGCGCAATGAGACATAGGTGCCGCGGTGTCAAACACCTTGACCCGGGTGATGGTCACCCTCGCGGCCACGCTCGTGACCTGCTCGTAGGCCGGCGGCCGGACTGGCGATCTCCCCGTCGGCCAACACCCCGACGCTTCGCCCACGACCCAGATAAGCATCCTGGGCGCCTCGCGGCCGTCGATCCGCTCGGTGCGCATCGCCAGCGCGAGGACCGGAATCCACGCCGGACGCCTGCACGCTTCCGCGCCGGCCCGGGGAGCCAATTTCGTGTCCCGGTTGCCGTTCGAGCAGGCGAACGCGTCATAGTTGCGATCCGCCTCACCGGCCGGTGGCCAATCCGCTCCTCGTTCACCGTCGCCCACCTCGGGCCAATCGGTCCCCCGCTCAACATCCCCATCATCCAGCCGGCCACGCTTGACCGCTTCGTCTCGGCGCCCGGCCTGCTGCCGCCGCGGATCACGGTCAACCGCCGCGCGCCCGGTCTGGCCGGGGACGTCTTCCTGACCCCGCTGCCGGCGCCAGCCTCGGCTGGGCGCCCGATCATGCCCAGGCAGTCCTCGTCGTTCACACCGCGCTCGGGCTTCTGGTGGTGCTGGCGGCGGTCGGTCTCGTCGTCCCGGCCGATCAGCTCAAACGCCGCAGGCTGGTCGCAGCCGCCGCCCTGGGCGCCCTGTTCGTGATCGGCCCCGGGTTCAACGGAGCGAGCTTCTTGGACTACAACAAGAACCTCAATTCACTCATCATGCCCTGCTGTTCGCGCTGGCGATGCTCTGTTATCTCTCGATCATTCACGTCACTCCGGGCACCACACGCGCCGTAGCGTGAGCCCGGACGGCGCTGACGTTCACTCCGGCAGGCTCTGCCGTCTCACCTCGATTCGTTGGAGCGATAACTCGCGGCGCCACGGCTCGTCGGTGGAGCGACCAAGGGTCCAGTCACGATGAACGGCCGCTCGCTCCCGCTGCACCAGGTCCGAACGATCTGGCGGACCACTGCCGCGGCCGCAGCGGTCACTAACGCGCGCGGTGATGTCCCGCAAAGCGGGTGGGACGAACGCAGCGGCGCGCCGAAGGCGGCGTGAGCGGTTAGCTGTGGGGCGAGTGCTTTCCGTTGAAAGGAGGCCCCAGCTCTGGCGAGAAAAGCGAGCGTCCGAACGGTCCCCGAGACGCGCCTATCGCCGGTGGCAGGGCTCGCACGCGGCCGGCAAGTCGAGCGCGGTACACCTATGCAGGCGTGCCCGCTGGCGTGTCCACCGCGGCGTCGACGCGACCGCGGCGCTTAAATTCGGGCGCATCTGATCCTCTGCCGCTGCAATCACCGGGGCCCGATCCGGGTCATCCAGACGTCGCCAAAGCGCTCGTCCGCCACACGCTGGCAGGCAAGAGCGATCGGGCGGAGTCGGGCCGCCGGTCGTTCGCTCCGGGGTGGAAGCGTGCGTCAGGCCGAAGGGCGCTGGCGGTCGAGTATCGACCTAGCTAACCGCCTCGTTTTCAGATGGCGACGATCGCGAAATCTTCTCCGTGTTCCTCCGCCGTGTTCCAGGTCCTTGTAGCCCGTCCCTGGGTCGGCGCTGGTCGGTTGAGCAGGGCCTGATTCGCTTGGAACACGCGCAGCATGAGCGCGCTGGCACCGGTCGGGGGCGTGGCGCCGGGGGGAGATCTTCGGTGACGACATGGCCGCCACCGCAATGATCGACCGACTGATCCACCACTCCGAGATCCTCAGCACGCCCCGAAGCCAGAGCGAAACGCCGCACGATCATCGCCGTCGCCGCCGCCCGCGAGCTCGCCGGATTCGCCTGGGCGATCACCCAAATCGAATGAAACCGAACCCCTGACATCGCCAAAACCCGTCGGCTGGGTGGGTGGCGGCCCGACAACGCGCGGGGAACCCGCGACAAAACTATGAGCAACCCGCCCCGCGCCTGCTCTGGGGGCTGGCCACGCCCGATCCTAGACAGCGGCACCCCCACGACGAACCATGGTCCTGCGGTCCCAATCCGCGTATATCAGTCTGACCGCGTCGCGCACAGCCTGCCGGACAGCCACCCACCCAGCCGACCACAACCCCGACCCACCAACGCGAAAGCGAGAAACTTCATGACGCCCCCCTTGACAACGCGCTCTCCATATCAGTTTTCAACCGGCACCAATGGCCTGCTTTTCGACCAGCTTTATCACCAGGTCTACTCGCTGCGGACGCTCCAGTTCTGGTAATACATTCGTCCCGACCGCCCGCGCTCGACGCGTGCTGTTGGGCGACGCAGGCGCAGCGCCCGAGCCGCGGCGTTCCCGCGTGAACGCCGACTCGCCTCAGGCGTAAGCAGCAGCCACGCCTATGTCTCCGCCGCCGTCGAGGCTCTCGATGGTTACCATCCTCTGATGCCGCTCAGCACTGGTCGCCACACGGCAGGACCCGAGAACGGAAAGCTCCAAGTTCGGACGTACCGCGAAGGCCTGGCTCAGAAGGTCGGCCACGACTTGGTCATGGACGTCGGTCAGTGGCAGGCAACCGCGCAGGCGTCAGAGGAGGGCTCGATTTCGTCGGTCGAACTCGAGGCCGATCCCCGCTCTTTACAGGTGCGGGAAGGAATCGGCGGAGTCAAGCCGCTGACCGATAAGGACCGGGCCGAGATTCGCAAGTCCATCAACGAGAAGGTTCTCCGCGGACAGGCAATTACGTTCCGCTCAAGTGCAGTCGAGAGCAGCGCTGGGCGGCTCTTGGTTCGAGGCGAGCTTAGCCTGGCCGGCAAAAGCCGTCCTGCTTCCCTCGACCTGGAGATGACAGCAGACGGCCACGTGACCGCGACGTTACCGCTGACGCAGAGCGAGTGGGGCATCAAGCCCTACCGTGGATTGATGGGTGCGCTTAAGGTGCGGGACACAGTCGAGATCGTCCTCGACATCCAACTGCCGCTTGACTAATCGCGGATCTACCGGCTGAACAGGTTTAGCGTCACCGACGCTCTAGCTTGCGCCCCAACAGCAGGCGTCAAGCACCGGCTGCCAGGACGCATGTTTGCCACGAACTGGAGTGTCCGCGGCGAGTAGACCTGGCGCTCGCCTCGCGCGATAGGCACTCCTCCGCGTCGATGTAGCTCCGCACGAGCGGCTGGTCGCTGAGGCAATGGCCGGCCGCGCGTCGGTCTTGACGCGAAAACGATCGCCGGCCGAGCCACCCGACTCCTCGACGCTGTCACCCGTCCGGGCGATTAGATCCACGCGAGAGCGCTCGCTCAGGCGACTCGGCTTTCCCCCGGCACATGCATAGGCAAGAGCGCCGGCGGAGGTGCGCGCGGCAGACTTCTCGATCAGCGGCAAAGCCGCAGTCAGTCCTGGACCTCGGCTCGCTGCCCGGTCTGCTCAGCTGCGACAGCCTGCACGACGTCGGGCCTGACTTCTGCTTCGGCGGGTCGGTCGCTTGCTGGGGTCCGACGGACCGAGCAAATGGAGCCGGCCTCGGAGCGTGCCGCTCGCCCTGGCGAAGTAGGGGTCCCGGTGCCCGCCACGCGGCCGACGCTCGTTCGTGCTCAAATCCGGCAGCGCGAGGGCGAAATCTGGACGCTCCTGCTTCGAAAAGAAGCGGCAGTGACGGCTTGCTGCATCGGCAGAGTGGGCAGGCGATAGGTTGCGAACGGATTCGCGCTAGTTGACATCGACGTGCGTAAGCATATACTGACGGTCAGCAATGACTTACCCAGCTGAAGGATTGGCTGCCCTTGGCGATTCGACGCGTCGAGCGATCTTTGAGCGCCTCGCCGATCGTCCATCAGCGGTCGGCGAGCTCGCTGGCGAGCTGCCGGTCAGCCGCCCGGCTGTCTCCCAGCACCTGAAGGTGCTCAAGGACGCTGGACTGGTGATCGACACCCGAGCCGGCAACCGTCGCATTTATCAAGTCGATCCGGACGGGGTTGCCGCTCTGCGCGCGTACCTCGACCAGTTTTGGAATCGATCCCTGGCGACGTTTAAGTCCGCCGTCGAGAAAGGAGACGAGGTCCCATGACCATGCGGACAGCCGACACGTCGGTCCGAGCCTCGGTTGAGATGCAGGCGCCGATTGAGCGCGCATTCGAAGTGTTCACTGACGACATCGGCAGCTGGTGGGACCCCACTCACCACATTCTCCAGGCGGAGCTTGCTGAGATGATCTTCGGGCCGCGTGCTGGGGGCCACGTCTACGATCGGGGCGTGGACGGTACCGAGTGCCGCTGGGCGCGAGTGCTCGCCAATCCATGTATCCCGGGCTGATTGAAGTCGATGTCAGCGGAGTCCCTCGCGACGCTGGGCTGCAGGCCCTGCGCAAGCAGATCGTTCCCTCGATCAAACAGCTCCCCGGGTTCCAATCAGGGACCTGGCTGCCGGGAGACGACGACGGCAAGGGACTATCGCTGACGCTGTGGGACACCGAGGCGAATGCCCAAACCATGGCCGAGCGCTTCGGCATCGGATCGAACCCGACGATGACTGCTGCGGGAGCTGCTAACTACGTCGCGACAAACGTCGGAGGCTCCGGCCCCGCCGAACACGAGGCCGAGCGTCGAGGAAACGCGCGACGTGCACGGTCGCAGGCTCTTCGACAAGAGCGCGGCTCCACACCCTTCGGCCTGACGACGACGCGCTTCGTGATCGTCATCGACGTTCAGAGTCACCACCCCGGTGACGCGACTGCTGGCGACGCTCTGAGCGCCAGTACTTTCCGGCGCCGCCCTGGGTCCGGCCGAGGGCTTGAGCGAGTCCTCCGAGCCGCCCGCACGAGCTTTCGCGGCGCGCGAGACCGCGGGGTCGCTCGCACGGAGGCGGCTCGACGGTGGTAGCGTTGCGTCGCTTGTTCAGATGCGAACTTGGGGAGAGGATGCGATGACGGAAAAGCTCAACGGAGCGTGCCTGTGCGGTGGTGTGGAGTACGAAGTCCAGGACCCGGCGGCGCTCGGGTACTGTCACTGCACTCGCTGCCAGCGGTGGACGGGCTCGAGCCTGGCAGGCGTGGTCGTGGCCAAGGAGAACTTCAAGTTCACTAAAGGCGAGGACTTGGTCCATCGCTACGAGAGCGAGTTTGCGCCCCGCAACTTCTGCAGTAACTGCGGATCCAGTCTCTATGACGACCTCGGCGAGCGATACTTCGTGGCTGCAGGGCTGATGCGTGACCTCGACCTAGATCCGAGCTTCCATCTCCAGGTCGCGTCCAAGGCCAGCTGGCACGAGATTGGCGGCGGCGCTCCGCAATTCGACGAGAATCCACCGGCCTGACCGAGAAGCGGGTCCGCATCGTCGAGCGTGGGCCGACCAGCAGCCCGAGTTCCTCACTGACTGCAGCATTGTCGCATTGCGGGAAGCGCTCGTCCCCGTCGGCGTGGTCGCCTACGAGCGCCTAGCCGCAAGGCTGTCGGAATTCCCCACGGCCCAACGACTTCTGCGTCGCGTCGCCGAACAGGCGACTCTGGGAGAACGAGCTTCCGTTGCCCTTGAGCGCTGGGAGTCCTCGAGCCGGCGCAGGGTGATTCTTTACGCGGGCGCGGGCGCCGGGCGGATCGGGGGCTCCGGGCGTTCGGGGTCCTCGGCGGTCAGCGGTTTGGCGATGCTTTCCAGGCTTTGGCGCTCGGCCTTGACGCCGAAGATCAGCTCGATGATGCCGGCGCCGAGCATCAGCGCCGCTCCTAGGCCCATGCCGAAGGAACACCTGGCCGTAACTCTTGCTGGCCACCAGCTTCGCGAACAGCAGCGGTCCGAAGATTCCGCCCGCCCCGGTGCCGATCGCATAGAAGAACGCGATCGCCAGCGCGCGGGTCTCCATCGGGAAGACCTCGCTCACCGTCAGATAGGCAGCGCTAGCACCGGCAGAGGCGAAGAAGAACACGAAGCACCAGCAGATCGTCAAAGACGTGGCGTTGAGCTGATGCTTGTAGAACAGGTAACCGGTGATCAGCAGCAGGATGCCGGACATGATGTAGGTGCCCGCGATCATCGGCTTGCGTCCAATGCTGTCGAACAGGCCGCCGAGAGCCAGCGGGCCGAGCAGGTTGCCCACAGCAAAGGCAATCAGGTAATAGGGAGCGTCGCCCGTCGCGGTCCCGAAGAAGGTCTTGAGCAGGGTGGCGTAGCCGAACAGGATCGAGTTGTAGAGAAACGCTTGTCCGATGAACAACGAGAAGCCCAGAAGGGTGCGCTTGGGATAGCGCGTGAACATCGTCCGGGCGATCTCACCGAACCCGATCGTCGCTCGCTGATGGACGGTCATCTGCTCGTCGGTCTCGGCGAGCTCCTCACCGGTCGACTCGTGCACCTGGCGCTCGATGTCATCCACGACGCGGTCGGCTTCCTGCTCGTGGCCGTGGATGAATAGCCAGCGGGGACTCTCAGGCACGTTGCGCCGCACGATCAAGACGCCCAAGCCCAGAACCACCCCGAGGCCGAAGGC
>JALYZB010000147.1 GCA_030945945.1 Actinomycetota bacterium
ACGCCGGTGAGAAGGTCGTCATGTGGTACGTCTCCTCGGGCCGGGACGAGACCCGGTACGAGGATCCCAACCGCTTCGAGGTGACCCGCAACCCCGAGCACCAGGCGTTCGGGGCCGGGGGCCGTCATTTCTGCCTGGGCACCGCGCTGGCCCGGCTGGAGCTGCGGATCATGCTCGAGAAAACCCTCGCCCGCTATCCGCAGATGGCGCGCGACGGTCAGGTGACCTACGTCGAGTCCGGGTTCCTCAACCAGCTGAAGTCCCTGCCCGTGCGGCTCCGCCCGCGGGCCGCAGAGCACGACCGGCTCCGGGGTCAGCGCCCAGGCCGGCCCGCTAGCGCCAGTCGGCCCACGGCGCGTTCTGCTCAATCGCCTGGTCGTCGGCCCTGATCACGTGCATGACGGCGTTGATCAGCGCCAGGTGGGTGAAGGCCTGGGGGAAGTTGCCCAGTTGGCGGCCGGTGTGGGGGTCGACCTCCTCGGCGTACAGACCGAGCGGGCTCGAGTAACCCAGTAGCCGCTCGCACAGGCTCCGGGCACGGTCCAGTTCGCCGATCTCGCAGAGCGCGGACACCAGCCAGAAGGAGCAGATCAAAAACGTGCCCTCCCGGCCCGCCAACCCATCGTCAGTCTCCTCGGTCCGGTAGCGCAGCACGAGGCCGCCCTCGGTGAGCTCGTCGGCGATCGCCAGCACGGTGGCGCGGATCCGCGGATCGTCGGGGGGCAGGAAGCGCATCAGTGGCAGCAGCAGCAGCGACGCATCCAGCGCGCTGGAGCCGTAGTGCTGCACGAACACGCCGCGCTCGTCGACGCCGTGTTCGAGCATGTCGGCCTTGATCTCGTCGGCGACGGCCCGCCAGCGCTGCACCCGCTCTGAGTCCTCACGCAGCTCGGCCAGACGGGCGCCGCGATCGCAGGCCACCCAGCAGAACATCTTGGACGAGGCGAAGTGCTTGGGCTCGCCGCGGACCTCCCAGATGCCGCGGTCAGGCTCGCGCCAGCGCTCGATCGCGACCTCCACCTGGCGCACGAGCAGCTTCCAGACCCGGTCGTCGAGCGAGTCACGCGACCGCGTGTGCAAATAGACCGAGTCCAGCAGCGCGCCCCACACATCGTGCTGCTCCTGCTGGTAGGCGGCGTTGCCGATCCGCACCGGGCGAGCGTTCTCGTAGCCCTCGAGATGGTCGAGGATCTCCTCGTCGAGATCGCGTTCACCGCCAACCCCGTACATCACCTGGAGCTGCTCCTCGCCGGAGGCGACGTCGGCGATGAAGTAGAAGAAGTCGTTGGCCTCCCACTCGAAGCCGAGCGACAGCAGTGCCCACAGCATGAACGTCGAGTCGCGGATCCAGCTGTAGCGGTAGTCCCAGTTGCGTTCGCCCTGGGGCGTCTCGGGCAGCGATGTGGTTGCCGCGGCGAGCAGGGCGCCGGTCGGCGCGTAGGTCAGCCCCTTGAGCGTGAGCGCCGAACGCTGCAGGTAGGTCCGCCAGGGATGGTCGGGGAAGTCGCCCCGGTCCAGCCAGTGCTGCCAGTGGTGGGCGGTCCAGACCAGGCGCTCGTTGGCCTGGTCGATGTCGGCGGGGGGCGCGTGCTCGCTCCAGGACAGCGCGCAGTAGACGGTCTCGCCCTCCTTGAGCAGATGGCGGGCGGTGGCCCGCGAGCCCTCGAAGCCGAGCATCAGGTCGGTGGTGAGCTTGAGCTCGACCGAGCCGTCAGAACTGACCGCGACCCCCTCGTTGTAGCCCTCGCCGGAGTAGCACCAGCGGGCTGGGTCGCGTCCATAATCGAACTTCGGCTCGCAGTCGAGCAGCAGCTGGACCTCGCCGTTGACGCAGCGCACGGTGCGCAACAGGACGTGGTCGGCGTCATAGTCAGTGGGCGCGCGGCGGTGGGTGTGGGAGCGGTCTCGCTGATGATGCCACTGCCCGATCAGCAGCACATCCCGGACGACCATCCAACCCGAGCCGGTGCCCCAGCTGGTCTCCGTGACCATCGTCCCGGGCAGGTAGCGGCGGGCGGCCGGCACCGACACCCCATCCGGGGAGAGGCGGAAGGAACCGGCGTCGCGGTCCAGCAGCGCCCCGAACACGCTCGGGGAGTCCACCCGGGGCAGGCACAGCCACTCGATTGCACCGTTGGGCGCGGACAGCGCGACCGTCTCACAGTCCGACAGGAAGGCGTATTCGGCGATCGGCGGAAACGCGCTGCGGTGATGTCCGGTGTCAGGCGTCGAGCGCCGAACCGGCGGCTCGGGCGTCGCATCGGGCGTCTTTGGGGGCGGAGGCTTGGAGCTGGCAGCGTCGTCGCGCAAGGCGGGCAGTATCCTCGGTATGACAGCGATGTCCAGTCCTGGACGGGCGTGTGCGCGCAGGACGGCGCGCGATGCTCAGCCGCCCATGCCCCCCAGAATCGAGAACGGCCGCCAGGGACCGTCCTCGTAGACCGCCCGCAGATTGCCCTCGACGGTCACCTGCGCGCCGCGGGGAGCCTCACCGCGCAAACGCACGGCGAACTGCTCGGCGCTGTCCTCATCGGTGGCGCCGACGAGCACCGCACGGAAGCGCTGCACGACCGGGATGCCCTCATTGCGCAACCGCACGGCCAGCTCTCCCGCCTCGCCACGCGACGCGCATTGGACGCGAACCTCGAACTCCGGATAGCCCTGCTGCGCGGACTCGGCCCGCTCGTGGGCGATCCGTTCGGCGCGCTCGCCCGCGCGGGCCGCGTCGTCGGCGGGCAGCGGCACATCCGCCTCCTCCCACTGCTCGGCGGTCGGGTGCCAGTGGCGCAGCTCGAAGCTCACGTTCCAGCCGTGCTCGTCGGCCAGCCGCGTGACCGTCGTCGCCGTCACCTCGGCCTGCTCCCGGGAGCCGGCGTAGCAGAACACCTCGGACTCGTCCGTGGACACGATCACCCGGTCGTGCATGGTGCGCCGCAGGTCCTCCTGCCGCGTATGGTCACGCAACTCCTCGGTCAGCCGGCCGGCGTCACGGGGGTCAGTCAGCGTGATGCGCAGGCGCCAGTCATCGTCCATGGCCAGGGACTTTACCCGTCCGGTTGCGCCCGGGGCCTACACTGGCCGGGTTGCGTTCGCTGCTCGCAGCTGCACTGGCAGGGGGGATCGCGCTCAGCCTGGCGGCGAGCGCGGGGGCGGCCCGGCCGGGGGTGATCCACGAGTTCGCGCTCGGCTCCAGTCAGCGTGCCTACCTGTTCGGACTCACGACCGGCTCCGATGGTGCCGTCTGGTTCGCTGACCTGGGCTGCGCCGGGCTGGGTCGCTGCGGGATCGGACGGATCGATTCCGCGGGACGGGTCGCCCTGTACACGCGGGGACTGAACGCCGGCAGCGTTCCCTTCCAGATCGCGCTCGGGCCCGACGGCAACCTGTGGTTCACGGACGAGGGCCGTCGGCCGGCGATCGGGCGCGTCACCCCGTCGGGTGCGATCACCGAGTTCTCGCGCGGTCTGCGTCGTGGCAGCACGCCGTTCGCGATCACGCTGGGCCCCCACCGCGATCTGTGGTTCACCAGTCAGGGCCGGCATCCGGCGATCGGTGAGATCACCCCGCGGGGGCGCATCACCCTCTTCGCTCATGGCTTGCGGCGGGGGAGCATCCCCTTCGGGATCGCCGCGACCCGCCGCGGCCTGTGGTTCACCGACCACGGCTGCGATGCGGGTGGGCGCTGTCAGCTCGGCCGCGTCACCGCCGCAGGCCAGATCAGCGAGGCCCGCCACGGGCTGCGTTCGGACACCCACCCGTTGGCGATGGCAACCGGTTTCGGCGGCTCGGTCTGGTTCGCGGACGGCGCCGGATCGATCGGGGAGATCGCCGCCGACGGCCGGGTCAGCGAGCACCCGCTGCCGGCCGGCAGCGCTCCGGTGGGCATCGGTGCCGGGGCCGACGGCAGCATGTGGTTCACCGACGAGGGCAGCAATCCCGCCATCGGCCGGCTCAGCCCCAGCGGCGCGGTCAAACCGTTCGCGGCCGGCCTGCAGCCCGGCAGCCTGCCGGCCGCGATCGCCCCGGCCCCCGACGGCAACCTGTGGTTCACGGACGAGGGCGGAATCTCGGCGATCGGTCGGATCGCCAGCGGCGCCCCGCCCGCGCTGCGCTCGTTGCC
>JALYZB010000174.1 GCA_030945945.1 Actinomycetota bacterium
ACCTGGCTGGAGCCGTGTCCCTCCTGCCAGACGAGCGTGATCACGCCCCACGCCGCACCTACGCTGATCACGTTGAGCAGCACCGCCTTGAGCGGCAGCAGCAGCGAGCGGAACGCCCGCGCCAGCAGCAGGAAGGTGAGCACCGCGATCAGGGCGATCATCAGCGGGAAGCTGCCGTAGATCGCGGACACGAAGTCCTCGTTCTCGGCGCCGATGCCGCCGACGCGCACCCCCGCACCGAGGCCGTGAACCCGGGCGCGGATCCGGTCGATCGCATTCAGCCCGGCGTTGGTGGAGATGTCCGGGACGACGAAGGCATCCACGACCGCTGCACCCCCGCGCTGCCACGCGCTCCCGGCCGGAGCGACCGCCCCGTGCACGGCGCTGACCGCGGCCGCGGCCGACAGGGCAAGGCTCGTCGCCGAGGCCGGCGCGAGCAGCTCAACCGGAGTCAGAGCGCCGGCGCCAATCCCGGAGCGCTCGAGCGCGGCCAGCCCGGTGTGCGCATCGCCCTGCTTGGCCAGCGTGTTGACGTTGGCCGCGCCGGGCTGGAGGCTGGAGGCAGCGACGACCAGGAGCGCGAGAACCAAGGCGGCGCCGGCCGCCGCGAACCGCCGGCGCTTGACGACCAGTTGGGCCCAGCGCGTCCACGACCGGCTGGCCTGATCGTCGGAGCGAATGTGGGGCCAGTCCAGCCGGGGGCCGATGGTGGAGAGCACGATCGGCAGCAGCGTCGTGGCCACGATCACGCTGATCAAGGGGATCAGCATCCCCGCGTAGCCGATCGAGCGTAGGAAGGGCAGCGGGAGCACGATCATCGCCAGCAGGCCAATCGCCACCGTGGTGCCGCTCAACACGACGGCGCGACCGGCGGTCTCCATCGCGCGCACGACCGCCTCGTCACCTTCCCGGCCGTGAGCCCGCTCCTCGCGCCAGCGCACGACCACGAGCAGCGAGTAATCGATCGCCACCCCGAGGCCGATCAGGGCGACCAGGAACTCGACGATCATCGAGACGCTGGTCACCGTCGTCAGTCCCCACAGGACCAGGAACGTGGCCATGATCGAGACGATCGCCATCAGCAGCGGCACGAACGCCAGCAGCGAGGCGAACACGAAACCGAGCACGACCAGCGCGCCCAGGCCGCCGAGCACGGACTCGAGCAGTACGCCGGGGCCGCTGCCTCCGCTGGTCTGGTTCGACAGCGCGTCAACGCCCGAGACGTGCACCCGAGCGCCGGCCACCGTGACTCCGGCGAGCGCGGCGGCCGCCGCCTTGGCCGCCTTGGTGTTGTTGCCGAACGCCTCGTGGTCGGGCAGCGGGTAGGCGAGCAGGAAGGTCGTACGGCCGTCGGAGGAGACGAACGCGCGGCTGCCGGTGGAGGCGAAGGAAGCGATGCGCGCGCCGGGCAGCGCGCGGGCGAGCTTGCCCGCGACGGCGGTCAGATCCTGGCGCACCGCGGGTGAGGACACCGAGCGGCCGCCCGGGAGGGTGACGACGGGCACGATCGGCGGCCGGTTGCCGCCCTGGTGAAAGGCCTGCTGGATCGCGAGGTTGGTCTGAAAGCCCTCCCGCCCCGGGACGGAGAACTCGTTGCTGAAGGCGTTGGTCGCCTTGCTGACGGTTGCGAAGCCGACCAGCGTGACGGCGATCCAGAACGCGGAGACAAGCTTCTTGTGGGCGAGAACCCACCGGGCGATGGTGGTCATCATGGGGTTGGCTCCCGGGTGTCGTTCATGAGGCGCATCATTTGTATCACAAACTATTATGCACCCAATGTCAGCCGGTAACATTGTGTCAATGGCCCCCTCCGGCCCCGGCCCCGTCGCCCCCGGCCTGCACGCCGCGCTGGTGCGCAACACGGGCTACCTGATCAGCCGTTGCGGGATGTACGCGACCCGACACTTCTCCGAGCGGATGGAGACGATCGGACTGACCCCGCGCATGTGGGGGGCGCTCAACGTGCTCGACGCCGAGGGAGCGGTCAGCCAGCAGCAGCTCGGCAAGGCGATCGGGATGGATCCGAGCTCGGTGGTGGGCACGATCGACGAGCTGGAATCGCGCGGCCTGGTTCAGCGCCGCCCCCATCCCACCGACCGCCGCGCCCACGCCCTCCACCTCACCGACGCCGGGCGCGACATCCTGACCCGCGGGCGCGGCGTCGCCCGTGCGGCCCAGGAGGAACTCCTGGGCCCGCTGGACGCCGACGACCGTGTCCGCCTGCACGACCTGCTGCTGCGGATCGCCGAGGCGACGCACGATGCCGCCGGACGTGCCGACGGCCGGACCTGCGGCCCGCCCGCAAGCTCAGCCGGTTAGGCGACCGGTTGGGCGTGCCGGGACCGGCGCAGGTCCGGCGAGGGCGGCAGCGTCCCACCGGGCAGCGCGACCGCGAGCGCGACGCCGATGCCCAGCAGCGCCCAGGTGACCGGATCCTCGAGGAAGTCGGCGTAGAGCATCGTGTGGAAGATCAGCGCCGCAACGGCGGCGGCGATCGCACTGCGCAGCGGGTCACCGCGGGCGCGACGCAGCACGCAGATGAGCGTGCAGACCACGAGCGCCAGATAGACGACCTCGCCGATCAGGCCCTGCTCGGCCGCGATCGTCACCGGGATCGTGTGCGAGGCCGACAGGGTGGTCGCCGTGCGGCGGTGCTCGCGCCGGTACTCGACCACGAACGAGGCCGACCCGTACCCCGCCAGCGGGCGCTGCCCGAACAGCGACACACCACCGCTGACCAGGCCTCCGCGCCCACTGGAGGCGCCGTTGATGCCCTGGTTGAGGCCGAAGGTGCGCGGGGTGGCGGCCACCCCGGCCGCCCCGACGACAAGCACCACCACGGCGATGTAAAGGGCCCGCGTCGGCCGCCAGCGCAGCGCGGCGATCACTCCGAGCCCGACGAGCAGCGCCCCGAGGCTCGACCGCGACAGGGTCAGGACCAGGCCCGCCCACAGCACCGCGAGCACGACCACGGCGATCAGCTGCTCGCGCTGGCGCCGGTCATAGATCAACAGCACCGCGATGAGGATCATCGCGAGAGCCAGGAAGCGCCCGAAGATGTCCGGATCGAAGAACACCGAGTTGACGGTGAAGTACGTGTGCAGGTCGTTGGTGACGACCAGCTTGGGGTTGAGGATGATCGTCTTGGTGGCGTACTCAACGAAGCCGATGCCCGCAAAGATGATCGCCAGCACGATCAGCGGCCGCAGGCAGTTGGTGACCAGCTCGCGATTCCAGTCCAGGTCACGCAGCAGGCGGTAGAGCAACGCGAAGGGCACGTAGAAGAAGGCCATCTGCTGAAGGGCCTTCTCGAAGGCAGGCGAGTAGACCGACTGGACGGCGTAGAGGACGATGGTCAGCGCGAGCAGGCGCTCGACCCGCATCGCCCAGCCGCCCGAGCCATCGGGCCGCGGGGCGGACACGCGCTCGTCGCGGAGGATCGGGACGATCCGGGCCAGCGCGCCGACCGCGACCACCAGGTAGAGCGGCACGAGCAGATTCGACGTGCTCGGACCCGACTGGATCGGGATCCGGAACGGGAGTGCGAGCACGGCGAGCGGTCCGATCAACTCCGGCCGGGGGGCGAACAGTCGCGCGAGCACGAACAGCACTGCGATCGCGACTAGGGCTCCGATCAGCGCGTAGAGCGGGTGGCGGTGCACGATGGCCAGCTGGGACGAGTTCCAGATCTCAGCCAGCAGCAGCACCGGCGCGAGCACCAGCGCCCCCAGCGTGGCCAGCGCTCGGGTGCGCAGCTCAGCGGAGATGAGCACCCCCGCGACGAGCAGCGCGACGACGATGACACCGACCTTCGGCAGCGGCCCGGAGACGGTGGCGAGCGCGAACACAGCTGGAAATCATCCTCTACCCTCTCCCGGCATGTCCTGGGCCCTGAAACTTGCATCCACCGCCGCGCTGCTCGCCCTGATGCTGTCGGCCTGCGGAACGTCGGCCAAGCCCGAGGCGGGCAGCCTGAACGCAGCGAGCGTCGTGCACAAGGGCATCGACGATCCGCGCAAGACGCACATCCAGTGCCTGCGTGCCGAGCACATCGCGGTCACGCGGTTCGGTCACGTATGGTTCCAGGTCGGGACCCGTCCGAGCGGCCCGACCGTCCAGTTCGCGGCCACGCCGGGCGCGGCTCAGAACCTGCAGATCACCGGTCAGGTGGCCGGGGCCGAGGTGATCGGCGCCGCCCTGCTGTATCCCAACCAGGCCTCCGGCATGCTGCTCAAGAGCGTCGAGACGTGCGTTGCCAAGGGCGTGACCGGCTGACCGGCCGGTCCGCCACCCTTCATATTCCGTGCTCCGACGTCCGCTCGCCAACCTGCACTCGGCCTCCACGACCGAGATCCCCGCCGCCGAGCCGGTCGCGTCACAAGCTGGCGTCTCGCGTGAACGGACCCGCGGGCGCAGCGCACTGACGCCCGGGCGCTTCTACGTCGGCCTGATCGTCGTCGCGATCGCGATCGGCGCGGCCTCGCTGCTGATCCCCTCCACCCCGAGCTATGACCCGTGGGCGTGGATCGTGTGGGGCCGGGAGATCGTGCACCTGGACCTGCAGACCACCGGCGGCCCGTCGTGGAAGCCGCTGCCGATGATCTTCACGACGCTGTTCTCACCGTTCGGGCAGTCCGAGCCGGACATGTGGCTGGTGATCGCGCGGGCCGGCGCCTTCGCCGCCGTGGTCATGACCGCCCGGCTGGCTTTCCGTCTGACCCGACTGATCGGCTCGCGGATCAGCGCAGCCGGCGCGGCGCCGCTCGCCCCGGCCGTGCTCGCGGCGGCGATCGGTGCCGTCGGTCTGGCCTTCAGCGGAGGTTTCATCTCCGACAACGCGCTCGGATACTCCGAGGGGCTGGCCGCGGCGGCGATCCTGATCGCGATCGAGCGCCATCTCGACGGCGCCCCGCGCCAGGCCTTCGCGGTCGGCTTCCTGGCCGCGCTGGACCGTCCCGAGATCTGGCTCTTCTGGGGCCCCTACGGGCTTTGGCTGTGGTGGCGTGATCCGGGCGCTCGCAAACTTGTCGCCGCGCTGTTCGTGCTCATCCCGGTGCTGTGGTTCGCGCCCGAGTACTGGGGCTCGGGCCACTTCCTGCGCGGCGCCACGCGCGCTCAGCATCCGCGTTCCAACAGCCCGGCGTTCGCCAAGTGCCCGTTCTGCACCGAGCTGACCGATCACGCCTGGCCGACCGTGCTGCTGCGCCTGAAGGTCGCCGCGGTGATCCTCGGCGGCGTCGTCGTCGCCGCGCTCGCCCGCCTGTCGCGCACGGCCGGACGGCGGGCGCTGGGCGAGCCGCGTCCGCGTGCCCAGGCCACCACGGTCGCCGTCGGTCTGCTCGGGATCGCCTGGTTCGTCGTCGTCGCGATCATGACCCAGGCCGGCTTCTCGGGCAACAACCGCTACCTGGTGATCGGCTCGGCGCTGATCGACGTGTGCGGCGCGGTCGCCTGGGGCTGGGCGGTGGCCGAACTGCTCGCGCTCGCCGGCTCTGAGCGCCTCGGGTCCCGGCGACTGCCGGCCGCGGTCGCCGGGGTGACGGCGGTGCTCGTCGCGGCCCTGTTCGTCGCCCTGTCTCCAAACCTGATCGGGCCCAACCGCTACAAGCTGGCCCGCACCCATGGTTCGCTCAACTACCAGGCGCGGCTTCGCGCCGGCGCGCAGGGCGTGATCGCCGCTTACGGCGGCGCGGCCCAGCTGTTGCGCTGCGGCACGGTGATGACCGAGGGCTTCCAGGTGCCGATGGTCTCCTGGTATCTCGGCGTGCACACGCTCACCGTCACCTCGCCGGCCCCGGCCGGGGCCAAGACGCCCGGCCCTGCGCCCAACGTGATCATGCAGACCCGCTCCCAGCGCGGCCATGCCCTGCTGCCGATCGTCCGCGCCTGGCCCTCGGTGCACTTCACCTACGTGGGCCACAGCGGTCCCTTCCGTCTCTTCACCCACTGCCGGGCGTGATCGCATGAACACCCTGCTGACATCCTGCCTGTCATGGCCGCGGTAACCGCTCCTCCGCCCAGCGCCCACGCCCGGCCGGGCGCGCGCTCGGACTGGGAGCTGCGCGTCCCCGACCGCGTGGCCCGGATCCCGGTCTGGGTGCTGGCCGGCGGCGTGCTGCTGATCGCCCTCGCAGTGTCGGCGTTCGTGCGCAGCCGCTACATCGGCAACCAGTTCTGGATGGACGAGGGACTGACGGTGGGGATCTCCTCGCACGCCCTGTTCGACATCCCGACCGTGTTACGCCACGACGGCTCGCCGCCGCTCTTCTACATGACCCTGCACATCTGGATGTCGCTGGTCGGCAACAGCGTGGCCGACACGCACGGACTCTCCCTGGTGTTCGGGCTGCTCTGCATCCCCGCCGGGGGCTGGACGGCGTGGAGCCTGTTCGGCCGCTGGCCGGCGTTCATCGCCACGGTCCTGTTCGCCGTCAACCCGTTCATCACCGCCTACAGCGAAGAGACGCGGATGTACTCGCTGATGGCGCTGCTCGGCCTGCTGGCCACCGCGGGCTTCGTCCACGGGTTCATCTACCGGCGGCGGCGCTATCTGATCCTGTTCGCGGTCTGCCAGACGCTGATGCTCTACACCCACGCGTGGGGGATCTTCTACGGCATCGGCGCCGCCCTCGCCTTTGTGGTCATCTGGCGCGCCAGCGAGGAGCCCCGGGAACTGCTGCGCGACGGCCTGTTCGCGTTCGGCGCCGCCGCGGTGCTCTACCTGCCGTGGCTGCCGACCCTGCTCTACCAGGTCACCCACACCGGCTCGCCGTGGGACACCGCGCCGGGCTTTGGCGCCCCGGTGCAGATCTCGCGCAACCTGATGGGCGGAGACCGGGCGACCCTGCCGCTGGTGCTCGGCACGGCGATCGGCCTGGCCGCGCTGCTCTCACGCCGGCGGTGGCGCAGCCGCGAGTCACTGACCATATGGGTGCTGATCGCGATGCCGGTCGGCACCCTGGCGTTCGGCTGGATCGTCTCGCACATCTCGCCCGCCTGGGCCTACCGCTACTTCGCGCCGATCCTCGGAACGCTGCTGCTGCTCGCCGCGCTTGGTCTCGCCCGCGCCCGCGGGGTTGGGGTGGTGGCGCTGGCGCTCGTCGTCTTCTTCTGGGCCAACCCGGCGGCCTTTACCCCCCAGTACAAGAGCGACATGCGCGACATCGCCGGCGAGATGGGCCCGCGCCTGCACGCCGGGGATCTCGTCGTCCTCGGCCAGCCCGAGCAGGTTCCGCTGGCGTGGTACTACCTGCCGGGCGGGCTGCGGTTCGCGAACACCAGCGTCTCGCAGCCGCTGAAGGACGACCAATCGATGAACTGGGTCCACGCGCTCAAGCGGTTGCAGAACGCCGACCCAGCTCGGAGCGTGCAGGCGCTCGTTGCTACCCTCAAGCCCAATCAGCAGGTCCTCTTCGTACGGCCCCTGACCGAAGGCGCACAGAACTGGCAGGCCCCGTGGACCGAGCTCGTGCGTCGACGCTCGGCCCAGTGGGGGGCGCTGTTGGCCTCCGACCCCGAACTCAAGTCGGTGGCGTGGGCACCGCACTATTACCGCGGTGCGTGCTGTGTCGCCGACAGCGCGTCGCTCTACCGAAAACTGTAAGGATAGATCGTGACCCCCACGCAGCCAGACGGACCCGTCGAGATCACGCCCGAGCATCCCGTCGTCGTGCTGGGGGCCGGTCCGGCCGGTCTCACCGCCGGCTACCAGCTCGCCAAGCAGGGCAAGCCGGTAATCGTGCTCGAGTCCTCAGACCAGGTCGGCGGCATCGCCCGCACTCAGGTCCGCGATGGTTACCGCTTTGACCTCGGTGGGCACCGCTTCTTCACCAAGGTCAAGGAGGTCGACGACCTCTGGCACGAGATCATGAAGGAGGAGTTCCTCAAGCGCCCGCGCCAGAGCCGGATCTACTGGAA
>JALYZB010000327.1 GCA_030945945.1 Actinomycetota bacterium
ATCGTGGTCGCCGCCGACAGCGCCGACAAGCTGCGCGGCGCCACGGTCGACTGGAGCGAGAACCGCCTCGGCGGTGGGTTCGTTGTTATCAACCCGAACAAGCCGACGCCCCCGCCCGTCGCCCTTCCCACCCTGCCGATGAGTCTGGGAGCCGGTCCCGCCGTCCGCCCTCCCGCTCCGCCTATGTCGCCCGGGGGCGGCCTGGACACCGACGCTGCCCGTCGCGTCACGGCCGTGCTGGACCGCGAGGTCAACCCGAGCATCGCCAGCCACGGCGGGCACGCCGAACTCGCAGGCATCGAAGGCACCACCGCCTACCTGCGCCTCGGCGGGGGATGTCAGGGCTGCGGCATGGCCACCGTCACCCTCAGCCAGGGCATCGAAGTGGCGATCACCCGGGCTGTCTCCGAGATCGACCGCGTCGTCGACGTCACCGACCACGCCTCCGGCACCAACCCCTACTTCGAGCCCGCCAAGAAATAGCCGGGGACCATGATCTCGACGGCAGCTCAGTCGAGCCCTAGCCTAGGTCCGCTCACGTGCCCCTCGGCGACGAGCTCACGGGCGTAGGCGACGCGCTGTCTCACTCCCACGTCCGAAGCCCGCTTCCCAGGATCTCAAGCTCGTAGATCTTGCGACCAAGCGCCCGCTGGAGCTCGCGCACGCGCAGCTCAGCGATCTCTGGCCGCTCCTCCTTCCACCGGGCCGCCCTCCAACAGCTTCTCCCGCCAGGGGTAAGAGCAGGTTCTCGGAGATCTGATGCTCCCTTCCGACCTCGGCGCCCGATCGGTCGCCACGCAGCCCCGCGAGCACGATCTCGAGCGTCTGCGGGACCGTCCACGGGCTCACCGCGCACGCGTTCGTCGCGCTGGAACCCGACGAACAGCGCCGCGTCGAGGCTTACCTGGCAGGCTGTCGGGGCTGCCACGAAGCCCACGAGCAGCTGGCTGATTTATCCCGATTCCTCGACCTGGCCGGCGGCACCGAGACGCCCATTCAAGCTCCACTGCCGCTGCTTGAGGCCTCCGTGCTCCACAGCACTCGCCTGATCCTGACCGCCTCCCCGCTGAACCCCGGCGCGCGCTGACGTGCAGCTGCGAACCCATCCATGGGGGACCGCGGTCGATCTCCGCGCCCATGGCTTCGTGCCCACCCGGGCGACGCAGATCTACGAGGTCTGGTTCGTCTCCTCAGGGGGGCGCGTCAGCGCGAGAGCCTTCACCGTCGGTCCTCGCGGCCGGGTCGCGATCAGTCTGGCTGCCGCCCTGAGAGCCAGGTACAGCTCGCTCGGAGTGACCCTCGAACCTGACGGTCTCAACGCGGCCCGCCGCGGGCCGAACATCCTGCGGCCCAGTGGCCGATCACGGAAGTCCGGTTGGATCTGGTGGCTGGCCAGGGCGCAGATTCGGCCTTCGGTCTTCAGCCGGCCGCGCCCGGGGAACCACTCAGTTGCTCCTGCCGGGGCTCGACGGCGTGATGAGATCGGCTTGGTCGATGATCCGTCTGGCCATCTCGACCAGCTTGATGTTTCGGTCCCGAGCGGCGCGTTGGATGCGTTTGAAGGCGTCGGGCTCGGATATCCCGAGTGCTTCGATCAGTAGGCCCTTGGCTTGTTCGACAAGCTTGCGGTCGCTGAGCGCCTGACGGGCCTTGGTCACGTCATTCTCCAGGGCTAGGTACTCCTGGTGGCGGGTGAAGGCGAGCCGGATCGCCGCGTCGAGCTCGCGCTCGTTGATGGGCTTGGCGAGAAAGGCGCTGACGCCGCTGGCGATCGAGCGCTCGATCAGGCTGGGGTCCTCGATGCCGGTGATCACGACGACGGGGCGGCGCAGACCCTCGGCGGCGAGCTGGGCCGCGGCGGTGAGCCCGTCCACGCTGGGCATGTCGATGTCGAAGAGATACAGGTCGGGCTGCTCGGCGCGGGCTGCCTCGATCGCCCGCGCGCCGTCGGCGACGGGACCGATGGGTTCGTGGCCGAGCGCCGCGACACGCAGGCTGAGACCGAGTCCGATGACTGGGTCATCTTCGGCGATCAGGATGCGCATGGTCGTGCGGGGTCAAACGTGACCAGCGCCTCAGTGCTGCCGTCAGCGCTGTGTTGCAGCGTGAAGGACCCATGCAGGCCTTGAACGACGACTCGCTGAGCCAGCTGCAACCCGAGACCCGGCTGGGCTCCGTTGGCTCCGCGTCCGCGGTCGCGGACGCTGAGCTCGAAGAATTCTCTGTGACGGCGAAGCTCGATGTTGATCGGGGCCCGACCGTGTTCAGCGGCGTTGGCGATCAGCTCGTTGGCGACTATCCCCAGGTGCTGGGCGCAGGTTGGGTCGAGCCGCAGGTCGACTGCCTGAATTCGCGCCTGTGGCGCGATCCCGCGGGTCAGGATCTCGAGCAGCGCCCGGGCTTCGATCTGACTCCCGCGCTGTTCGGCGAGCAGCCGGTGGACGTCCGCGATCGCGTGGATTCGGTTGGCGGTCTCATCGAACGCTCTTCCGGAGAGTCCGGTGGGCCGACCCAAGAGGAGAAGATCGGCCACGGTCTGCAAGCTGTTCTTCACGCGGTGGTGAGCCTCGGCGAGCAGGACCCGCTCGAGCTCGGCGCGGTCATGCAGCTCGGCGCGAGCCGTAGCTGTGCGGCGCGTGAGATCGGCGAGCATCAGCGCGAGCATGGTGGCCGCCGCCAGCAGGCCGGCACGGAGGGCAACTTCGCCGGCGGGAAGCGAGGCTGGAGCAGCTGCCATCACCGCGAGGAACATGATCAGAGCTGCGCTCAGCCAAGTCATCCGGCGTGCTCCTGCGTGCACGGTGGCCAGGAAAGGAAGGATCAGAAACAGCAACAGATCGAGGTTGGCGTGGGCGCCGGCGAGCAGTACGAGGACCGCCGTGAGGCCGAGCAGCCCGGCCGACCAGATCGCAAGCATGCGCTCTCCGCGCTTCTCGATGATCCACCAGCGGCGCGGCACCGACACCACGACGCCGTTGGCGACGGCCGCGGCGGCGATCAGACCGGCCAGCGCCGGACGATGGCGCGCGGGCAGGTTGAGGAGGAGACCCGAGAGCACTGCGGCGACCGAGAGCCAGCCCAGCCACACTCCAGCTCGCATCGCGGCGAGCCTGACATCGAGCTCTGCGGCCGAAGTTTGGTTGCTCAGCGACAGAGGCGTCATATCAAGAGCGTAGTCGCCGCTATTGCTAGCATTGTCGGCAGCGGCGTTCATGACTGATGTCGCTCAGAGGCCACGGTCGCCTCGCTTCGTATTGCGTGTATTCCGCGAAGGAGGCTTGACCGTGAATAGCACCAACATTCGTTTTCCCGGCTACGACGCCCGAAGTGAGCGTGGGTCCATCCGCTGGGAGCTGTTCGTTGACTGGGATGTCCGAGAGGTGCTGATGACTCCACGAGCGGACACGCTCAAGGTCATTCACAGAGCCGATCCAAATCCCGTGGGCTGGACGAAGACGCTGACGGCGGCCAGCTTCCCCGAGCCGATCATCGGCGAGTCGACACCGATTGAAGAGCACGGCCCGATCGCGGCCTGACAGACCCGAGGTAGGAAGATGGCCCGTCGATGGCGTCCGGCTGAGGACGCCGCGCTTGCCCGGCTCTACGCGGACGGGATCCGCCTGGACGTGATCGCCGATCGCCTCGGGCGCTCGACGGATGCGCTGACGGCCAGGAGGAGGCACCTGGGTCTCGTGGCTCGCCGGGGAGCCGGGCTTTGGTCCGCTGACCACGACGCTTTGCTTGAAGCGGCGACTAGGGCTGGGATACCGGCGACCTCTGTCGCTCAGCAGCTGGGAAAGTCGGTCACGCAGGTTCGCCGCCGACGCGGCCGGCTTCTCGGAGTGAGGCGCCCGGCTCGTCCATACCTGTGGTGGGAGGACGAAGCCATCCGCGCGGTTTGGGTAAACAGGCACGACGTGGGCCAGCTCGCCCGCCGGCTTGGCCGCTCGCCCGACGCGGTCAGGCTCCGCGCCCGCGTCCTCGGGGTGCACCGCCCGCTCCCCCGGGCACGATGGGCCAAGCTCGATGATCAAGCCCTCCGCACGGCCTACTCGGCCGGACTGAGCTGCGCGGAGATCAGCGATTCACGCTTACCGACGCGCAGCGCCGGCGCGGTCACGGCACGGGCGCGCAAGCTCGGCCTGGCCAATTACGCCCGCCGTTGGACCGGCGCCGAGGAGCGACAGCTGGAGCTGCTGATCGCCAGCGACCTGCCGCTGGACCAGATCGCGCTCTCCTTGACCCGCACCCCCGAGGCGATCCGCCAGCGCCTGCGCAAGCTCGGCCGCAGACCCCCCGACGCGCGACCCCATCGCCGCGGCAAAGAGCGCTGGAGCGCCGCGGAAGATGACCTGCTGCGCCAGAACCGGGGGGCGCATCCAAGCCGGCTCGCGAGCGCTCTGGGACGTTCTGATCATGCCGTACGCCGCCGCCAGGTCGCGCTCGGGCTCCGCTCAAACAGTCGCTCGCCCCACCATGCACTCACCCCCACCAGGTCGTTCGCGCCTGCCGAGGATCGGCTGCTTGAACGCGAGCTCGATGCGAACAGCGGCACTCAAGGCAACCACCTGCTCGCGCTGTCTGCCCGTCTTGGACACCCTCCCGGCGAGCTCCGGCGACGCCTGAGCGAACTCCGAGCCCCCTCAGCGGCCGCCATCACCCCCCGGGAGGCATGAGACCATGAACACCTGTTTGTCGGGCGCGCCCAGATGGGCAGCTCGCTGGCGTTGCACATCGTCTTCGCTTCGATCGGCGTCGGGCTGCCGCTGCTGATGCTGATCGCCGACCGATTGGCCTTACGCACCGGCGGAAACCGGGTCGCCGCTGCGCCCGGACCGCCAAAACAAAGGAGCACATCATGAACTCGCTTCGGACGTTGCGCTACGTCGCGCTCATCGAGGCCACGAGCTTCCTCGCGCTGCTACTGATGACCTACGTCAAGTACCACGACAAGTTCCCGGCCGGCGTCGAGATCCTCGGCCCGATCCACGGCGCTCTGTTTCTCGCGTACGTGCTGATCACGTTGAGCGTTCGCCCTCGCGCGGGCTGGAGCAGCCGGGCCACACTCGGCGTCCTCGTAGGCGCCGTAATTCCCTTCGGTGGCTACGCGGTGGAGCGATGGATCACCCGCAGTCAGCCGGTCGCCAGCGCTTGACGCGCTCTGCGCAGAGCCAGATCGTGTGCCACAGCACCCGTCCCATCAAGCGAATCGGTGAGTGCGGCCGACTTGGGCACGGTGGTTTGCCCGCCGGCCTCACGCTGGGGTTTGGTGCCGTTTGCGTTGGGTGATTTGCCACAAGCGCCGGTGAAGCTCGCCCTCCTCGAAGTCGGTGATGTCAAGGAGCTCAAAGCCGTCGCTCAGCCGATCGACTAGCTCGCGGTCAAAGAAGTGCACCGCGAATCCGTTGTTCCCGTAGATGTTGTCGCCGTGCGCGATTCCCCGACGCTAGTCAGCGTCGCCGACGTGCCTGACGGTGTAGACGATCTGGCCGCTGCGACGCAGCAAGCGGTGAACCTCGGCCATCAGTTGTTGGAGCTGCGCGGTGCTGAGCGCCATACAGAACAACATGTGGGCGAAGACGGCGTCAAAGGAAAGGCCATCGAGCGTCAGTGGCGTGCGCACGTCGTGGGCCAGGGTGCGCAGGTGCCCGTGGCGCTCGGGACCTGCGGCGTGTTCGAGCTGCTCCAGTGCCTCGGCGGTGAAGTCGAGTGCCGTTACCGACAGGCCAGCTTGGAGCAGTCCGATCGTGTCACGGCCTTGCCCACCGCCCAGTTCCAGTACGCCCCGCGCGCCGGCTTTTAGAAACAGCTGCGCCGCGTAGCGCGGGAGCGCTGGGCAGGTTGCCGTACATGTGCGGCTTGGCCGCGAAGGTGGCTGCCCACTGCCGGCGCTGGGCGCAGGACACGTCGGCACGGTCACCGGTTGAACAGGGGCTGGACCGAGGACTCATTTTACGAGCGCCGCGATCAGGACCAGGACGGCACTGAGGGCGGCGATGATGAGGATGCCGATCATGAGGAGGGGGACCAGTGGTGCTTGTCCGATGGGCTCTCCGAGGCGCATGGCTCGTTCGTTGGATCGCCAGCGCGTGTAGCCGCTGACGCCGAGCAGTCCTCCGAGGCCGATCGCGGGCAGCGCCAGCACGAGGTGGCCGCCTGCGATTCCGAAGCGAAGCTCTTGAGCGGCCAGGACGCCGGCGCCGATCAAGGCCAGCCCGGTACGCGCCCAGGCCAGGAAGGTTCGCTCGTTAGCGAAGGTGAAGCGCGGGTCGGGCGACTCGCCGATGTCATCCAGGTCTGATGCCAAACCAAGCCGGGCTTGTATGCGGCTCCAGAGTGAGGTTGGGCTTTGCTCGGACTGGGAATCCTCCGCGCTCGCCGACGCGCTCGAACGATCGGGCTCGGATGACGGCGCAGGGTGGTCGGTCTTGTGGGTCACGTGGCTAGAGGATGGCACCGGACAGATATCACCCCGCGAGGACCAGGACGGCGGCGCTGAGGGCGGCCGCCAGGGTGAGCGCTGCGAGAGCGCGCAACGCGGTTTCGTGAAGCTTGGCTCCCTGCTCAGCGGGCCTGTCGTGGTCTTCGTAGATCCGCCGGCTGAGCAGCCAGACCGCGGCCGCACTGAGCAGCAGGACCCCGGCCATGGGGATCGCGAGGACGGCGAGCCTCCCAGTAATGCCGGCTCTCAGTACGAGGGCGGAGATCGCCAGCAGCGAAATTGCCGAGCGATGCCAGGCAAGGGCCGTGCGCTCGCTTGCTCCCCCATCGTCCCACTCGTCGCGCTCTCGCGCACTCGCAGCCGTCGGCGGACGGGTGTCGTTCATGGCCGAAGCTGGTCGATCAGGACGACGACAATCATCAGCACGGACGCCACCGCGACCGACAGGCCGACAAACGCGGGAGCGGCCGGCGAACGGTTGAGGGGAGCGCGGAGCCGCATTGCGATCTCGCTTGACCGCCAGCGCTTGAGGCCGATTGTGCCGATCACGGCGCCCAGGCCGATTAGCGTGAGGCTGACGAGCTCGCGCAATGCGTTGGAGCCGGCCCGGAGTAGCTGGGCCTCGACCAGGCCACCCCCGATCAGGGCCAGGGCGGTGCGGTTCCACGCCAAGAATGTTCGTTCGTTGGCCAGGCTGAAGCGCGGGTCGACCGGCGCACCGGTGCGGTGAACGGGGACTCGGAGTCGCAGCCACCCGCGTGGAGAGCGCCACGCTGTCAGTGACCGCCCCGGTGGCTTTGCGCTGTGCGCTTGCACGCAGTCACTCGCTCCCACGGATCACGACGGCCGGAGTCTTGTCGAGCGGGCCCCAGACCTCTGCGGGGCTCCAGTCCACCTGGGCGGCGAGATCAGACGAACCGTGGTGCGCCGCCGTTCGCGAGCGGGCGGCGTGAGTCTGTTCGTCCTGCGGCAGCGAGTAGGCAGCCAGGACAGGTTTGACGGGTCGGAATAGCCAGATC
>JALYZB010000210.1 GCA_030945945.1 Actinomycetota bacterium
TCAGAGCTGCATTCCCTGTTCGGTCAGTTCGACGCGCCCCCTGGCGGTCAGTACAACGGCTGGTATCAGTACTTCACGCGCGACATCAACAGGCTGCTGCACATCAGGCAGCCTCAGCCGTTCACCAACAGCTACTGCGGCAAGGGCAACCTGCGCCGCTGCCAGAAGTCGCTGTGGACGGCGATCGCGTCTGCCGGTAGCAAGCTGACCAGGCAACAGGGCACGGCCACGCCGTCGGCATGGCACGCCAGTGCGTCGGCGATCGCGATCAAGTTCGCGCCGCTCAACGTCTTCACGATGAGCTACACGAACCGACCAAGCGGGATCCAGCAGGTCATCTCGTTCCGCGGTCACCGCTGAACGACACCGGTCAGAGCTGCCGTCGTGGCACACGACGCGATCGACGTTTCGTCAGGTGTCGCCGGTCAGCTCATAGACGTTCGCGGCCGGGCTCGACATCACGCGCGCGGCCAGCTCGCGCTTGAGGAGGTCCAGCCGCGCATCCTCCTCCAGGCTGCGCTCCTTGCGCGCCAGCCCGATGAACTCGTCGGTCACGAATCCCGCGCGGAGCACGAGGGTCACGCTGCGCTCGGCGCAGCCGACCAGGAACACGAAGCGCTCGAGCGTCGGTCCACGTTCGGGCCGCGCGAGCTCGGGATCCACGACGTAGCGGTCTCCAGTAACCGCACGGGTGACCAGCTCAAAGCCGTCCTGCGCGCCGGGGCCACCGAACGCGGTCGACACCGTGATCTCGCGCCGTTCCAGCGGGCCGTCGCAGTCCAGCGCGGGAAACGCGCGCTCCATGACCTTGAAGGCGAGCGCCACCCCGCCAGGCGAGCCGGGCCCGCTGTAGCGCAACATGTCCTCGTAGGAGAACGAGAGCCGTCGGCCCTCATCGAGAACGTCGACGGTGTTCGCCCCGCTCCCCAGACCAAGGATCTCCGTTGCCACGTCACTCATCATGCCAGCGAGGCCGGGACACGCAGCGCCCCGGACGCTTGAGTGGCGAGCGGGCAAGCCGACACTCGGGATATCCCTCGACACTCACGGCGCAGCGCTCGCCGTTCCGCTCGGACTCCTCGCGATCACCTGGCACAAGCTCACCGGGGCCGCCCGGCCCCGGGGGCACAGATCGCCGCGTGGACCACACTGCTGCTCATCCTCCCGCTGATCATGACCGTCACCTACCGACCGTCACGCCGATCTGCATGGGCTAATCCGCCCACCGCCCCCTTCGCGTTGGCGTTCAACCTGGGTCCAGGGCGAGGCGCCCTGATCGCCGGGAGCATTGTCGGTCGGCTTAGGTGACCCTCCGCGCGTCAGCGGTCGTTCCAGCCCGCGCCGGTCGTTTCATACTCCTCGACCCGGGCCTGCATCAGCGCCTTGAGCAGCTCGGTGGGTAGCTCGGTGGCGTACGGGAGCTTGACGAAGCCCTCACCGGCCTCGTAGCCGGCGGCCTCGATCGCGGCCTTCTGGGTGGCGAAGAACGGCGGGGGGAACCGTAGCGAGCAGTGGCTCTTGAAGTTCTGAAGCATCCACAGGTTCGTGTTCTCGCCCCGGACGTACACCGGCAGGTTCCACTTCAGTTGCTCCCGCGCCCCCGAGTCGGCATCCAGGCTCAGTTGTCTGAGCGCCTCGAGGTGCGGCCTCTGAACGTCGTTCAGCTGCGCGAAGAAGTCATCGACGCTTGACCGCTTGGGCATCGGCACCCCGTCAGCGTACCCCGCAGATCGCTGAGGACAACGCGTTGTCACCAAACAGGCCACGTCACACGCGGAGGCACCTCAGCGTTCGGCGTGGTCCTCGCCCGGCCGGCCGACGACGACGACGACGACGAGCCCACCGAATAGATCGCTCCCAAAGGCGCTCGGGCGGTACCGCGTGCTCGAACGTCGCATCCGGGATTGATGGGGCCGAATCACGTGGCCCGATACCCTGCGCCGCTACCTGATCTTCAGGCGACGGAGCCACCCTCGCCGCCGCCGGAGCACCTTCCTGGCGTAGTTGTGGGTTTTCAAGCATCGGCGCGTTTGGGGTGGCGAGGTTCGGGTCGGACTCGGCTGACCGGCAACCTCCGCACCGGCGACCCCCGACCGAGGCGGAGGCTGCAGTCAGAGCCGACTCGTCAAGCGGTCCAAGCTGGATCAATCTCGTCGGGAAAGGCGGTCATCCAGTAGTCGGGTAGGACGTCCTTCAGCGCCTTCCAGACGACGAGGGTTGGATCGCCGACGTCAGCGACCGCGACGAGCACCCCGGGACCATGGGCGGCGAGGCGCTCTCGGCAGACCCCGCAGGGGCTGAGCACCACCGTCCTGCCTCCTGGCTCTCGGTGCAGACAGACCGACGCAAGGATGGATCTGCCCAGCCGAAACGCAGCGCAGTAGGGCTCGATCTCGTGGCAAACCTGGACGGCGGGGTTGATCGCCTCAGGGGCGATACCTGTCTGGATCGTCCCATCGTCGAGCAGCATCGCTGCTGCGCCGTGGTGATCGTCGTCATCAAAGCGGTCGTGGATCAGCGACCGGCATGTATCGACTGTCGCAGCAAGCAGTGCCTCTTCCACGGGAGCGATCTTACGGGCGTGCTGCCACGCTTAGCCGGTGGTCGTGCTCGGAGAGCGCATCGCTGGGCGGCTGCCGCCCGTGAGACACTTGCTCCGTGGCCAGCTCGACTACTCCTGGGGCGCGTAGCGATGGTGCAGCATTAGGTCGTTGCCCTCGGGGTCGGTGAAAAGCGCCATGAGGCAGACGCCGGTATCGATCGTGCCACCGGTGAACGCGACGCCTTTGCCCTCCAGTTCGGAGCGCGCCGCTGCGACATCGTCGACATGGAGCGCGAGGTGGCCGTTCTTTTGGGGCTCAAACGGCATTCCGGCTTGGACAGGCTCCCAGATCCCAAGGCAGGTTTCGCCAACCCAAAACTCGAAGCGTCCTCTCGGATCAGGGCGCAACCCGAGCGTGTCCGCGTAGAAGATCCGGAGTTGCTCGGCGTTTTGTGACGGGATCGCGACGAAGTCAAGTTTCGTGATCACAGAATCCTCCTCCGTTGATGGTGTAACGCTGCTCTGGCGATGATCTCAGTGGTTCCGGTCAGGTTCAGTCCGCATCGTCGAGAAGCTTCTCAACGGTCCTCGCGACCCAGTGCTCGAAGTCGGCTGCGGGCCGGGCACGTTGGCCAAACGCGTCCGTGAGGACCAGGGCATCAGTCTCTGTGCGATCGATCTCTCTGAACGGATGGTCGACCTGGCGCATGACCTGGGAGTCAGTGCTCGGGTGGGTGACGTGCAGGCGATGCCGTTTGCCGACGCGACCTTTGATTGCGTGATCGCCGCTTGGATGCTCTATCACGTCCCCGATCTCGATCTGGGCGCCTGGGCGAGATCTGGCGGGTGTTGCGGCCCGGTGGGCGTTTGATCGCGGTCACTAACAGCGAGCGCCATCTCGTTGAGCTTTGGCAGCAGCTGGGTCGAGATCGCTACGAGTTCCCGTTCAACGCTGAAACGGGCAGAGCCCCTACGAAGCGGGCATCCTCCTCCGGACGGCGGGCGGAGACCAGGTCAGCGTGGGCTGGAGGCGTGCCCACGTCGGCGCCAGGAAGATGACCGGCAGCATGCGCAGGCCGTGGGGTGCAGAAGCGTCGTGGCGGACGAACGCACTGAGTGACGCTCCGTGTCGAAAGCGGAGAGGGACTGCCCTGCTCTAAGGTTGATGGGGCAGAAAGCCCGGGCGCAGGGCCGCGGAGCTGGTCTCAGGTGTTACGCCAAACACCGCTGGTCGTGTCGGTCGATCAGCGCGTTGCGTCGAGTAGTCGCGGTGGTCGCCGGCGACCGCGACGCAGCACGATCAGCCGCTGGGGGTCGATGCTGAGTCGTTCGGCGATGCTGTCGCGTACGTCATCGGCGCTCGCACCCTGGCGCTTGAGGAGTTTGACGGCTAGGGCTTCGGGAACGCCGACGATGCCGGTAGCAGTGCTCGGTGTCGATGAGACTGCGGCCGAGGCCCGTCGGCGATGCGCGCGGCATTCGCAAGTGCTTGCTTTGAGCCGGGGCACGACAGCACGGCTGTCACAGCGTTGTGGCATGCGCAGCCACAGTGAGCTCGGCCACGATCGCCTCGCGGGTGATCCCGAGGTCGCGGAGGACGTCACCGGCGAGGCCGTGCTTTGCGGCTGGCAAGCCGATCACGAGATGCTCGGTGCCGATGTAGTTGTCGCCCAGTTCGAGCGCCTGCATGTCGGCCTGGTCAAGGGCGTAATGCGCCGCCCAACGTCGCGGCCACTGGCCCTCGGTTGCGGACGCGGCTCCGTAGCGCTTCTGGGCGCCTGCTTGCTCGTCCCGAACAGCTGACCGATGTCAGCCCAGGACAGTCGCGCTGCGCGGGCTTCGGCGACGAAGCGCTCGACCAGCGCGTCACCGGCGTCGCAAAGCTCCCGACTGATCTCGATCGCGCTGCGCAGCCGCCCATCGCCTGCGGACCCGCTGGCTCGCGCACCAGTGCGGCGAGCTCATCGACCGCGGGCAGTCGACGACCTTGCGTGCGTCAATTCAGGTTGTCGTTAGTTCCGCTGTCAAGCCGCGAAGGAATGGACTGTGCCCGAGGCTCAGCGGAGCTTGTGCCCGATCGGCAACACCCAGCGGAAGACCGCGAGGCCCGGCCGCTTGCACCAGCAACCGTCCTGGCAGTCGCACGCAATCGCACCACGCTTCTCCTGCGTGTGGCCGATCAGCGCCGCACCCACGTAGAGCGCTCCGAGAAGCAGGAGGACGCGCTGGCGCATACGCGAAGGTTAGCCCAATCCCAGCGGTGCGTCCACCGTCGACGACACGTTCATGCGCCCTCCGCATGAACGATCTCGAAACCGCGATCCCCGACGACGGCGGTGGTCCGGCGTGCCGAAGACCGGCCGCACCAGCGAAACCAAGGCCCCGCTTGGGCGCTCGGTCCGGCTCAACTCTCCCGCACGGGCGAGGGCGGCCCAGTCCTCAAAGCGGCGGCAGCGCTCAGGGGCGTCGCGGTCCGCCGGCGAAAGGTCAAGCAGCAGGTCGGCGGCGTCGATCAGGTCCCGATAGCGCGCAGCCGTTCGCCGCTCAACTCCTGTGGATCGAAACCAACCGCTGTTTGGCGTCGGGGTCGTCATCCTGCGCGGGGTTCGGCTATCACGGGCAAGGTCGATCCTGCGATGCGACTACCCGCGCCGATCGCCTCGGCAGCCCACCGCATCGTGCGCGCAGGAGGCCGGCGTCGCAGTTCGTCGCTCACCCCGAGAGCTTGGCGCAGCTGTTCCGCCGCTGCAGTGCCGCAGCGGAATCGACCGGCGGGCCGCCGTCAGCTTCCTCGGAGGTCACCGCCGGCGAGCCGCAATCTGTGCCGCGGCAGGTTCGGCTTGCGGTTCCCTCGGCGGGTGGCAGTGGCACAGGTTGCCCCATGCTCTCCGTGTCTGGGCGCGTACTCTCGCGTGGTGAGCGCGATTGTGTAGGCGGGCATGGGCGATGTGAGCGCTGGCTCGGGGGAGAGCCCGGAGCGTGCGTATCGTCGGGACCGGCTCACGTGGGCGGCGTTCTCGGGGCTGTTGGCGTTCGGCTTTCTCAATGCGGCGCTGGGGCCAGCGCTGCCTTACATCCGGGGGGTGGAGCACATCTCCTATCTAGTTGGTGCGCTTCACCAGGTCGCGTTCGCGGTCGGGGGCGGCCTGGCCGGGCTACTAACGATCCGTGCGGAGGGCCGTTTTGGTCGCGGCGTGACGATCCGCTTGGGATTGGCTGGTGCGGCGATCGCTGGGCTAGGTGTCGGATACGGCGGCGCCGTAGTGATCACCGTGCTGGCGGCGTTCCTAATGAGCCTGTTTGGGACCTTGGCGCTGATAAGGATGTGGGCTGCATTGGCGGACGCGCACGGCGCGCGGCGGACCGTGGCGATGGCCGAGGGAGAGGTGTCGGTGAGCCTCGGCGGAATCGTCACGCCGCTGCTGGTGGGCGGCTTTGCGGCGACGGCGCTGACGTGGCGCTTTGCGTTCGTGACCGGTGGCGCGATCGTTGGCGCGGCGGTACTGGCCATGGGCGCCGTGCGGGTACCAGGGCCCGCACTCCGCCCGCCGCCGCGACCGCGTTCGGCCAGCACACACTCTCACAGGTCCTTGCCGGCGCCCACCTTGGTGGTTGTGTTCGCGATCGTCGGCCTTGAGTTCTCACTGAGCTTCTGGCTGGCCAGCTATCTCAACGACAGCATCGGTCTCAGTCGCGGGCTGTCTGTGGTCATGGTCAGCGGTCTGTATACCGCCAACCTCGCCGGCCGTCTGCTCGCCAGTCGCCTGGCACGCCACACCACTACCGAGCTTCTGCTCGCCGGCTCGCTGATCGTGGGCCTAGCCGGCCTGCCCATCCTTCTAGCCACCAGCGACCCTACCGTCGCAGCCCTCGGGGTCGCTCTGGCTGGGCTCGGCGTCGGCGCGATGTTCCCGCTGACGTCCTCCTTACACGTCGCGGTCAGCTCGCGCAACGCCGACGGCGCGATCGGACAGGTCTTGGCTATGGCCTCGATCGGGCAGATCCTCGGGCCGCTCACGGTGGGAGCGATCGCCCAGACCGCCGGATTGCGCGACGGGCTGCTCATCCTCCCCGCCCTCGTCCTGCTCGCAGCCGCCGCACTTGCCCGCCACTACAGTCAAACCCTGGATCACCGTTCGAGCAGCCAGACGAACACCGCCCGACCAGACCTTTAGCAAGTCATGCGGCTGGCCCGCCCCGTCCGCAAGCGGATCGCTACTGGCGGTGCGAAACCACCCGGCTGGAGCTCTTCGATGGGCGGAGAAGCAGTCCAGCCACGAACGTGCAGGCCAAGGCGACCAGAACCCACACGGCGCACGTCGCCCGGCTGTTGGAGTAGACCGACAGCAGCCCAAACACGACACCCGCGAGCAGGCACATCACGCCCAAGCCAGTCGACTCTCGTTTCCTTGACGCATGTGACGCGGTGACGGCCATCGCAACATCTCCTCGAGCAGTGCGAACCGAGCAAGGAAACCATGCTAGCCCCTAGCCTGGAGGCGACCCGGGCTGTGACGCCAGCAACCGCTCCCAGCGCGCTCCAGGCCCGCGAAGACGTTCCGGCTGAGCAACCTCTGGTGGGACGTGAGATGGCGGTCGAGGAGGGAGGTGTTGGGCATCGTCGAGAGGGTGCTCAGACGAGCTGCGCGTTCTGGCCCGGGCCCAGTGCGGACGACGAGCAGCGCGTCCCACGTGCCGCTCTCTCGGCCAAGGACGTTTAGGGCTCATGACTGAGCGTGTGAGGGGATCACGGTGTAGTTCCAGTCGCCATGGAACATGTGCCTGGTGATGTTCACGGCGGCGAGGTGGTCGTCGGTCACTTCGATCCCTCGTTCGTAGCTGCCCTGGTCGAGGCGGGCGTAGGTCTTGAGCCCGGGGTTGGTCTTGGTGGAGGCGATCAGGTTGATGATGATCTCGAGGCTCTCCAGCGGTTTGCCGCGCCAGTTGAGGCTCACGAAGCTGAACATGCGATGCTCGATCTTGTTCCATTT
>JALYZB010000248.1 GCA_030945945.1 Actinomycetota bacterium
GCCGTAGACCCGCCTGACCAAGCCGGGACTCGCGCCAACCATGACGATGTTGCACGTCGCGTGCAGACGCACCCAAAGCCAGAATGAAGCCCCTTGGTGGCTGTCCCAGCGCGCGCGAGTTCTGGAGGCGGTTTGGTAGTCGGTTTTGACCGAATGGCACCAGGGCATGGCCTAGGCGACGACTCACCAGCAGCCGCGCCAAACACGATCTTCTTCAACCGCGCGCAGCTCGAGGAGAGTCGACGGCGTTGTAGGCCGGCTTACCTGCCAGCAGCCTCATCGATGAAGGGTTGCGGACGGCGCGATCGTCATCGGACGCCGCGATTCCGAACGACATGCGGCTTGAAGCCAGCTACCTGCCACCGCCGCCCGAACACGTCCGACCTCTGCTCAAGGACCTGTGGGCGTTCGTCAACCGCGACGACGTCGCCCCGGTCGCCCAGGCGGCGTTCGCTCACGCCCAGTTCGAGACCATCCATCCATTCGCTGATGGCAACGGCCGCGCCGGCCGCGCGCTCATCTACACCGTGCTGCGTCGACGCGGCGAGGTGTCCAACTACATCCCGCCGATCAGCCTAATCCTCGCCGCAGAACCAAAGGCCTACATCGGCGGCTCACCGGCTACCGAGACGGGGAGGTCAGCCTGTGGACAATGCGGTTCGCGCAGGCCAGCGCCCGTGCCGCGCAGGAGGCAGAGCGCCTAGTCGAACTCATCGAGGAACGCCAATCCGCCTGGCTTGACGCGCTCGGCCAACCGCGCAAAGATGCAGCCGTCCGACAGCTCGTGAGCGCTCTACCCGCGCAGCCAGTGATCGACGTCGCGGTTGCTCGGAAGCTCACAGGAAAGTCCCACGTGGCCATCGGCAGGGCCCTCCAGCGGCTCGAAGATGCGGGCATCCTCAATCGGGCTGAACGCTCGCAAATGGGGGCGCGTCTGGGAGTGCGACCAGCTGCTGAGCCTCGCTGATAACTCCGAAAAGAGCGTGAGGACCCCTCAGCGGTAGTGCCGACGTCATGCAAGAGCGAGCGTGCAGCCCCGTTCGCCAGCCGAGCTTCTTGCTTTCCCCCTCAACGGCCACGGGGCGGACACGTCGGCTCGACGTTGCGCTCAGCGCCAGACAATACTCCCTAATCCTGCGTAAAGTAACCCAAAGCGACCCACCACGATTTTTCGCGAGGGGCCTAAGCTCCCGGGGGTCTAGTTCTGGTGCAGGGCCGCCGATGAGAGTCCTCAGATGACCAGTGGCCGTCCTCGCGCACTCGTGGCTCTGATGGGGTTGATCGTGCCGCTGATCGCGGGCGCTGCCGTTACGAGCGCCGCAAGTACGACGGCGGCGGCGCGGGGTCTGCACGTCGTCGGCAATCGTTTGCTGGATGGGAGCGGACGGCGCCTGATCCTGCGCGGCGTCAACCGTTCTGGGACCGAGTATGCGTGCATTCAGGGTTTCGGCATCTTCGATGGCCCGAGCGGTGCGAGATCGGTGGCAGCCATCGCGCGGTGGCATGTCAACTTCGTCCGCGTGCCGCTCAACGAGGACTGCTGGCTGGGGATCAACACACCGGCGGGGCGGGGCGGAGCGCCCTACCGCCGGATCGTCGCCGCCTACGTGCGTGCGCTGCATGCCGCCCATCTGTACGTGATCCTCGATCTGCACCTCGCGGCACCCGGTGCCACGGCGGCCAAGGTGCAGCTGCCGATGGCCGACGCGGGTCACGCTCCGGCCTTCTGGCGCTCGGTGGCGCGCCGCTTCCGCACTGACCATGCGCTCATCTTCGACCTCTTCAACGAGCCGTTCGGCATCAGCTGGGGCTGCTGGCAGCGCGGGTGTGAGGCCCCCGCCCAGGCGGGTGTGCCCGCCTACCGGACGGCCGGCATGCAGGCGCTGGTCACGGCCGTGCGCTCGACCGGCGCCCGGCAGCCGCTGCTGCTCGGCGGCCTGCAGTACAGCTCGGAGCTGGGCGGATGGGCGGCACACCTTCCGCGCGACCCGCGCCACCAGGAGATCGCCGCGCAGCACAACTACGGCGGGCTGTCGCCGTGTGACGCCGGCTGTCGCGCCCAGGTGCTCGCCGTCGCCGGCCGCCATCCGGTGCTGTTCTCCGAGCTCGGCGAGACCGACTGTGCCCATGGCTACGTGGACCAGATGCTCCGCTTCGCCGACCGCCACCGGCTCGGGTACCTCGGCTGGGCGTGGGATGCGACCAGTGCCGGAGGCTGGACCTGCAGCTCGGGGCCGGCGCTGATCACCGCCTACGACGGGTCTCCGACGCCCTACGGGATCGGCCTGCGCGACCACCTGCGAGGGCTCGGGCCGGCGTCGCCCGCGCTACCCTAGACCCATGTCCTTCTTGGACCGAGCGCTTCGCCTCGGCGAGGCAAAGAAGTTCAAGAGCTACGAGCAGCGGGTGTCCCGGATCGGGGCCTTCGAGGCCGAACTCGAGCACGCCACCGACGCGGAACTGCGCGAGGGGGCCGACGCTCTGCGCGAGCGCGCGCGCGGCGGGGAGACCGTCGACGACCTGGTCTACGAGTGCTTTGCGCTCGTCCGCGAGGCGGGCCGGCGGACGATGGGGATGCGCCACTTTGACGTTCAGCTGATCGGCGGCATGGTCCTGCACGACGGCTGCATCGCCGAGATGAAGACCGGCGAGGGCAAGACGCTGACCGCGACCCTGGCCGTGGTCCTGAACTCGCTGGGCGGCCGCGGCGTGCACGTCGTCACCGTCAACGACTATCTCGCCCGCCGCGACGCGCTGTGGATGAAGCCGATCTACGACCTGCTCGGCGTGACGCTCGGGATCCTGCAGAACATGCAGCCCTACGAGGAGAAGCGGGCCGCCTACGCCGCCGATGTCACCTACGGGACCAATTCCGAGTTCGGCTTTGACTACCTGCGCGACAACATGGCCCAGACGCTGGACGAGAAGGTCCAACACGGCGGGCGCCCCAAGCCCGAGGAGGACCAGTCCCAGTACCACACCTTCGCCGTCGTGGACGAGGTCGACAACATCCTGATCGACGAGGCCCGGACACCGCTGATCATCTCCGGGGCGCCCGAGCAGGCGGGCGACATGTACGCGAAGTTCGCCAAGTTGGCGCCCAGGATGCAGGCCGGCAAGACCCCTGAGGGTATGGATCCGCGGTCCAAGAAGGAGTTCGTCGCCGAGTTCGACTACGAGTACGACGAGAAGCACAAGACCGTCTCGGTAACCGAGCGCGGAGTCGCCAAGGCCGAGCGGTTTCTGGGCATCGACCATCTCTACCGGGCCGAGAACGGTCCGCTGGTCAACCACCTGATCCAGTCCCTGAAGGCCGAGTCGCTGTACAAGCGCGACGACGACTATGCGGTCGTCGAGGGTGAGGTCAAGATCATCGACGAGTTCACCGGCCGGATCCTCGAGGGGCGGCGCTGGTCTGAGGGCCTGCACCAGGCGGTCGAGGCCAAGGAGGGCGTCCGGGTCCAGGAAGAGAACCAGACGATGGCCACGATCACGCTGCAGAACTACTTCCGGATGTACGACAAGCTCAGCGGGATGACCGGCACGGCGCTGACCGAGGCGACCGAGTTCATGAAGATCTACGAGCTGCCGGTGATCCAGATCCCGCCCAATCGGCCGATGATTCGCGACGATCGCAACGATCAGGTCTACAAGACCAAGGACGGCAAGTGGGCCGCGGTCGCCAAGGAGATCGAGGCGCGCCACGCGGTCGGCCAGCCGGTGCTCGTGGGCACGATCTCGGTCGAGGTCTCCGAGGTCCTCTCGCGGCAGCTGACCGCCAAGGGCATCAAGCACTCGGTGCTCAACGCCAAGCCCGAGTTCGCCGAGCGCGAGGGGGAGACGATCGCCGAGGCGGGGGCGCCGGGCGCGGTCACAATCGCCACCAACATGGCCGGCCGCGGCGTGGACATCAAGCTGGGCGGCAACGCCGAACACCTGTCTTCGCTCGAGGTACGCAAGCTCGGCTCCGAGCCGGGCATGCCCGACTACGAGGAGCACACAGCCAAGGTTCTCCCGTCCATCGAGGCGCGCGTCGAGCAACTGCGCGAGGAGGTGCTCGCGGCGGGCGGCATGTGCATCATTGGCACCGAGCGCCACGAATCCCGGCGGATCGATAACCAGCTGCGCGGCCGCGCCGGCCGCCAGGGAGATCCCGGTGAGTCACGCTTCTTCCTCTCCGCCCAGGACGACCTCGTGCGGCTGTTCGCCGGCGAGCGCATCTACAAGATCCTGGACCGGCTCGGCGCCACCGACGAGGAGGGCAACGAGGAGCCGATCGAGGCCGGAATGCTCTCCAAGCAGATCGAGAAGGCGCAGAAGAAGGTCGAGGAGCAGCATTTCCTGATGCGCAAGCACACGCTCGAGTACGACGACGTGCTCAACCAGCAGCGCGAGGTCGTCTACCGCTATCGCGACGAGGTCCTGGAGGGCCGTGACATGTCGCAGGCGGCCCGCGAGGAGATCGTCGGGCTGATCGAGCGGATCGTCGACGAGTACGTCGGCGGCGACTTCGTCGAGGACGGGGACGTCGAGGGGCTGATGCGGCGGATCGAGGAGATCTTCACGCCGACCGACGAGCTGGCCGCGATCGATCCCCGGCACGCCGACCGCGATGATCTCGTCACGCGGCTGCAGGAGGAGGCGCTGGCCAGCTATGTCCAGCGCGAGCAGGAGCTCGGCGAGGAGCTGCTGCGCAACGTCGAGCGGTTCCTGCTGCTGCAGATCATCGATCAGCGCTGGCAGGAACATCTGTTTGACATGGACTACCTGCAGCAGGGCATCCATCTTCGCGGCTTTGCCCAGATCGAACCGCTCGTCGCCTACAAGAACGAGGCCTTCGAGCTCTTCAAGGACCTGATGAACAGCGTCTGGGGCGACTTTGCGCGGCTCATCTTCCACGTCGAGGTGACGGTCCACGACGAGAACGGCAGCGCCGCCCCGCCGCCCCCGCAGCGGACCAGTCCGGCGCGCAGTTCGGCCACCGGCGGCGGACGGGTCAGCTACTCGGGCGGCTCCTCAACCCAGCCCAGCGCTCTGGCCCTGGCCGCCGCCAACGCGGGTGGAGAGGCGTACGAGGCCGAGGAGGAGCCCGCGATGCCGGCCGTCGAGCAGCGCCGCGTGGACGAGGCCGAGCAGATTGGCCGCAATGACCCCTGCTGGTGCGGCTCGGGCAAGAAATTCAAAAAGTGTCACGGCGCCTGAGGGCGCGACGGCGGCGTCTCGCGGTCTTTCAGCCCTGCTTCTGATACCGGACCTTGTCCGGGGCGATCGCGAACTTGAGCCGGACCTCGCCGGGACCGCGGAACGGATACTCGTCCTGATCGATGTAGCGCTCGGCCAGACGGTTGATGTGCTCGTCAGCGTCCTCACGCGAGGCGCTCGTGCGACCACGGATCTCGACGTACTCGTATGGGTTGTCGGCGGGGAACACGCACACGGTGACCCGCGGGTCGCGCTCGATGTTGTTGGACCACTGACGGCCCTGGGCGCCATTGACGGCGAACACACCGTCCTCGAGACTCATCCAGACCACGGTGCTGTGGATCGAGCCGTCGGCGTTGTGTGTGGAGAGGGTCGCGTAGTTGGCGGGCTCGAGCACGCCGCGGACCTCGGAATCGTTCAAAGTAGTCATGGCCGGCACGGTACCCGTTTACCTCGGCCGCCCAACGGGGAAGGTGCAGCGAGATGCCGGCGAAAGAAGAAGCGACATGGCGGCGATGAAGCTGGAACTGCGCGGCGAGACCGCGCGGGCCTTTGACGCCGTGCTGACGCCCGATGCGCTGGAGTTCGTAGCCGAGCTGCAGTCCGAGTTCGGGTCGCGGCGCACCGAGCTGCTGGACCGCCGCACGCAGCGCCGGGCCGCGCTGCGCGGCGGCGCGACGCTCGATTTCCTGCCCGAGACCGCTGACGTCCGCGCCGGCGATTGGCAGGTCGCGCCGGCTCCGGCGGACCTCGCCCAGCGCTGGGTGGAGATCACCGGGCCGACCGAGCGCAAGATGGTCATCAACGCGCTCAACTCCGGCGCCGACGGGTTCATGGCCGACTTCGAGGACGCCAGCGCCCCGAGCTGGCGCAACATGATCGAGGGCCACATCAACCTGCGTGATGCGATCGAGGGCACGATCACCTACGACGGCTCTGACGGACGCCACTACGAGCTCGTCGAGGATCCGGCGACCCTGCTCGTGCGGCCCCGGGGCTGGCACCTGCCCGAGCGCCACCTGCTGGCCGACGGCGAGCCGGTATCGGGATCGCTGTTCGACTTCGGCATGTACTTCTTTCACTGCGCGCCGCCGCTGCTGGCCCGGGCCACCGCGCCCTATTTCTACCTGCCCAAGATGGAGTCCCACCTCGAGGCGCGACTGTGGAACGACGTGTTCGGCTACGCCGAGCAGCGGCTGCGGATCGCTCCGGGCACGGTCAAGGCGACGGTGCTGATCGAGACCCTGCCGGCCGCGTTTGAGATGGAGGAGATCCTCTACGAGCTGCGCGAGCACTCCGCCGGCCTCAACGCTGGCCGCTGGGACTACATTTTCTCGGCCGTCAAGTGCTTCCCCGAGCGGCCCGAGATGGTGCTGCCCGATCGCAGCGACGTGACGATGACGGTGCCGTTCATGCGCGCCTACGCCCAACTGCTCGCCGCCACCTGCCATCGCCATGGCGCCCACGCGATGGGGGGGATGGCCGCGCTGATCCCGTCCCGACGCGACGAGGAGGCCAACGCCAAGGCCCTGGAGGGCGTCCGGGCCGACAAGCAGCGCGAGGTCGACCTCGGCTACGACGGTACCTGGGTCGCACACCCCGACCTCGTGCCCGTCGCCCGCGAGGTGTTCCAGGCCGGGCTGGACGGCCGGCCCAACCAGCTGTCCACGCAGCCCGAGGTGTCGGTCGGCGCCGCACAGCTGCTCGACCTGGCCGCCACGCCCGGATCGATCACCGAGGCCGGGCTGCGCACCGACGTCAACGTCGGCTTTCAGTACATCTCCTTCTGGCTGGGCGGCCGCGGCGCAGCGGCGATCAATTCGCTGATGGAAGACGCAGCCACGGCCGAGATCAGCCGCTCGCAGATCTGGCAGTGGATTCATCATGGCGCCGCGCTGCAGGACGGGCGGACGGTCACCGCCGAGCTGGTCCGGCAGGTGCTCGACGAGGAGATGGACAAGATCCACGCCGAGGTCGGCGACGCGGTCTGGAAGCAGGGTCAGCCCGAACGCACCCGCGAGGTGTTCGAGCGCGTCGCCCTCGCGGAGGAGCTCGAGGAGTTCCTGACGCTGATCGCCTACGAATACCTGGACTGATCCCGCGCCGGCCGGTGCCTGGGTTGCGTGCCCCACACGGAGCCGCCGCATGGCGTGGGGCCGTCGCCGCGTGGATCGTGGGAAGAAATCACGCGCCCGGGCCGGGATCGGGGCGGCCTAGGGTCTGCGGAACGGAGCCGGGCGGGCGGGGTGGCACGGGCGGGGTGGGGCGGCCTCCCGTAGGCTGGCCGGTATGACTTTCACCGTCCTGGCCCATGATCAGCTCGACTGGATCACCCGGCCCCATGAGGCCGGCGAGCCGGCACGGCACGTGGCCGAGCTCAGCGAGGTGGCCGGCCTGGAGCACACGCGGGCCAACCTGTGGCGCTATGAGCCGGGGGCCACGGGTCGCCGCCACCGCCACCGCGACCAGGAGGAGACGTTCGTCCCGGTTGCCGGCACGCTGTCGATGTACCTGGGCGAGCCGCCCGCGCGCCACGATGTCCAGGTCGGCGGGATCATCCACGTGGCGCCGGGCACGCCGCTGCAGAGCGCCAACCATGGTGATACGGACCTGCTCGTGCACGTCTACGGCTATCCGCCCGAGGATGAGAACGCCGAGTTGCTCCCCTCCGCGGTGTAGCCGCGAAGGGGAACGTCCCACGCTCGGGGCCTACGGCACCATCCAGGACAGCACCGAGGTCGACTGCAGGTAGACGAACACGGCGAGGATCAGCACGAGCGCCACACTCCAGCCGACCACGCGGCGGAAGATGTCTCCCTCACGGCCGCCCAAGCCGACCGCAGCCGCACCGATGGCCAGATTCTGCGGCGAGACCATCTTGGCCAGCACTCCGCCCGAGCTGTTGGCGCCGGCCAGCAACGTCGGGGACAGACCCGCGTGTTTGGCAGCCGCCACCTGCAGCGCGCCGAACAACGAGTTGGTCGACGTGTCCGAGCCGGTGACGGCGGTCCCGAACCAGCCGATGAGCGGTGACAGGAAGGCGAAGAAGCCGCCCGCGCCCGCCGCCCAGGTGCCGAGCGTGACCGTCTGACCGGAGAAGTTCATCACGTAGGCGAGGGCCAGCACCGAGCAGACGGTGAGCAGCGCCCATTTGATCTGGTTCAGCGTTCTCAAGTAGGTCCGGACTGCCAGCCCGGGTCTGATCCGCAACACGAGGACCGTGATCAGGCCGGCGATGAGCAAACCGGTGCCCGCGGCGGTGAGCCAATCCAGCTTGAACATCTCGCTCTTGGGCGGCTTGCCGGTCGCGCCGAGAATGTGCAGGCCCGGCCACCCGAACTTCGTGGTCGCCGTGGTCAGCTGCTTGACGACGGCGTTGAGGCTGATCACGCCGAGCACGATGGTGATGATCACGTAGGGTAGAAAAGCCTCGATCATGTCCCGGCGCGTCAGCGGCCGTCCCTCATCGGCTCGCACCCGTCGGTCCATCTCGGGCTGGTGGGTGGCGGCGCCGGCGATCGCCGGCCGCGTGTCGCTACCGCCGAGCTCGGTTCCACTGACCTCGCCGGCGGCCGGTGTCCACACACGGCCCAGCGCGACGACGGCAGCGGCGGACACCAGCGCGGCGAAGATGTCGGTCAGCTGATAGTTGACGTAATTGGAAACCGCGAACTGGACGATTCCGAAGCTCACGCCCGCGGTCAGCGCGGCCGGCCACGCCTGGCGCAGGCCGCGGCGGCCGTCGGCGACGAAGATCAGCACGAAGGGCACGATCACGGCGAG
>JALYZB010000264.1 GCA_030945945.1 Actinomycetota bacterium
GGCTGCTGGTGCCGATCCGCGCGCCGGGGGCGAGCGCCTCCAGTGACGGCGCGCCGCAGAGCGCGTCGCGGGCGTCGGCCCGCTCGGGCACGGCGACCAGCTCCAGCCCCGCATCAAGCTCGGTCGGCACGTCCTTGGCCGAGTGCACGGCGATGTCGATGCGGCCGTCCAGCAGGGCTCGCTCGAGCTCGGAGACCCACCGTGACTTGTCCTGCCCGGCGGCGCCGCGATCCCCGAGCGTCGTGATCGCGACGACCTCGACTTCGGGTCCGAGCCGCTGCGCGACCCAACGCGCCTGGGTCAGCGCGAGCGCGCTGCCGCGCGTGCCGAGCCGCATCAGGTCCGGGAGTGGCCGACCGCGCGCGAGCGCAGCGTCCGCACGTTGGCGGGCGGCTCGGGCTCTGCGACGGGAGACTCCGCCGTTTCGGCGCCGAGCGCGTCCTCGCCGACGCTCAGCCCGAACAGGTCCCGGACGAGTGCCATGCGGGCGTGCACGCGATCGTCGCGCATCTCCTTCATATGCAGCGTGGGATCGTGCAGCAGCCGGTTGACGATCGCGCGGGCGACGGCGTCGATGCGCTCGAGATCGCGCGGTGACGCGGACTCCCACTTGCCAGCGTTCTCGGACACCACGTGCTCGGCGATCGCGTTGGCGTGGGTGCGCAACGCGGCCAGCGTCGGCAGCACCTCCAGCGAGCCCAGCCACACCGCGAAGGACTGGATCTCCTCGGCGATGATCCCCTCCGCCTTACGGGCCTCGACCTGGCGGACCTTGCGGTTGCGATCAGCGACGGCCTCGAGGTCGTCGATGTCGCGCAGCGTGATGCCCTCCACGCCCGCGCAGGCGGAGTCGATGTCGCGCGGCACCGCGAGGTCAATCAGCAGCATCGCCCGGCCGGCGCGTTCGGTCATCACCATGGCGAGCTCGCGGACCTCGAGCAGCAGATGGGGCGAGGTCGTCGCCGCCACGACGATGTCGGCCGCGAGCAGCGACTCGGGGAGCTCGTCAAAGCTGACCGACCGACCTCCATAGCGCCTGGCCAGGCTGAGGGCACGATCGCGGCGGCGGTTGGCCACGAACACCGTCCGGGTGCCGCTGTCGGCCAGGGCGCGCGCGGTGAGCTCGGCTGTCTCGCCGGTTCCGACGATGACCACCTCGCGGCCTGCGATGTCTCCGAGCTGTTCCCGGGCCATCGCCACCGCGACGCTCGGCAGGCTGAGCTGGCGCTCGCCGATCGCGGTCTCGGCACGGACCCGCTTGCCGGTACTCAGCGCGGCGCGAAAGAGACGGTTGGTGAGCGGGCCGGCTGTCTCGAGCCCGAGTGCGGACTCATAGGCGCGCTTGACCTGGCCCTGGATCTCGGCCTCGCCGATGATCATCGACTCCAGGCCGGAGACGACCCGGTACAGGTGCCGGGCGGCGTCGCAGTTGCGGTGCGAGTAGATCGCGGTCGCTAGACCGGTCGGTCGAATGCCCGCCTGGCGAGCGAGCATCGTCAGCACCGTGCTCTCGGCCTCGACCGGATCTCCGACGACGAGATACAGCTCGGTGCGGTTGCAGGTCGAGACGGCGACGGCCTCGTGAACCTCGGTCTCGCCCCGCAGGTCGCGCAGGAAGTCCGCGGCGCGGCTCTCGGGCAGAGCGAGCCGCTCGCGGACCTCGACCGGTGCCGTCTTGTAGGAGGTGCCGATGGCCAACAGCTCACTCATGCCCCCACCACCTCGCGCTCGGCCTGCGCGTCGCGCTCGCGGGCGGCCTCGACGTCGCGCTGCAGCGCCGCGAGCTCACGCTCGGTGCGCTGCGCGCGCATGGCCATGATCGCCACGTAGACGAGGATCAGGACGACGAACACCAGGTAGGCGCCGGCGACGAACTTGCCCGACTTGCCCAACGGCAGCGCGGGCGCGATCGCGAACACCGCGCTCACAACGGCGCGGCGCTCCGCCCCGCGGGTCGCATCGTGTCCTCGCCGAGCAGCGTGCGCCGCAGGCGGCGGACCTGCATGCGCGTGTTCTTGCTCGTCATCTCGTATTTCCACAGCGTCACGTACAGCAGCGCGATCCCGAGCAGGGAGACGTAGAAGGTCAGCGCCATCGAGGCGGGCAGATGGCCGCCCCCGAGGGTGAGCACGCGCGGATGCACGAACTGCTGGGCCAGGCGAACGGCGATGAAGTTCAGCGGCACGAAGGCGGCTGCGGTCACCGAGAAGACGCTGGCGTAGCGCGACTGGCGCTCGGGGTCCTCGATCGAAAAGCGCAGCGGCTGATACGTCGCGAACAGCAGGATCACGATCAGGAACGAGACGAGCGTGGGCTCGTTCCACACCCACCAGTGCCCCCAGGACGCCTTGGCCCAGATCGCGCCGGTGAGCAGCGCGCCGATGCCGAAGATGAGCGCCATGTGGATGGCCACGTAGGAGCGCATGTCCCACTTGCGATCGCCGGTGCGCAGGTGGATGGCGGCGAGCACACCCCCGGCGACGAAGCCGCACAGCGTCACGATGGCCAGCGGCACGTGGATGTAGAAGATCTTCTGGACAAAGCCCTGGTCGGCGTCCAGCGGTGCGTAGAAGAAGACGAGCGCCAGCGCGACGCCGATCGTGGCGACGGTGGCGAGCGAGAGGCCGCGGAGCCCCTTGCCGTACGTGGTCGAGGGCATTTTTGGGCTAGTCCTCCAAAAGGAAGTCGAACACCGCGTAGGCGAGCAGTGCGAATACCAGATCATAGAGACCGAGGATCGCCAGCCACCGCCCCGGAGGCGAGCCGGAGCTGTGCACGGTGAGCAGCGGCGCGATCGCCCGCGCGGTGGCAATCACCGCGGGGATCAGCAGAGGCAGGGAAATGACGGGGCCGATCAGGTCCCGCGCGCGGGTGTGCACAGCGATCGCGGACACCAGCGTGCCGATCACGGCCAGCCCCACATCGGCAAGAACGAGAACGAGAATTATTCCCGGCAATGTGGGGCCGAGGGACGGCCTGAGCAGGAACAGGCCGAACGCCGGCACCGCGATCACCTCCAGCGCGGCGAGGAAGAGAAACAGCGCCGACGCCTTGGCGACGAGCATCGCGGTCCGGTCCACGGGGGCGAGCAGGAAGGCGTCAAAGCCCCCCTGCTCGCGCTCGGCCACGAAGAGCCGGTTGATCCCCAGCACAGCGGCGAACAGCAGCGTGGCAGTGAGCACTCCGGCGGCGAGCTGCCCGTCGATCGCGTCACGGTTGATGCCGAAATGGAAGATCACGAAGGTGACCAGCGAGAGCAGGACCATCGCGGGCACGGTCTCCATCGTGCGCAGCTCGAGACGCAGGTCCTTGCGCAGGATGACCAGTGCGGTCCTCATGCGTAGAGCTCGACCAGGCGCGCGTCATCGAACCCCAGGGGCTCACCGGCGTAGACCACGCGCCCGCCCTTGAGAGCGAGCACGAGATCGGCCTCGGCCAGCGCCGCGCGCGGATCGTGGCTGGTCAGCACCCGGGTCACGCCCGAAGCGCGGCCGATCAGCGGCTCGACCAGTTCGCTGGCGCCCGGATCGAGGTTGGCCCGCGGCTCGTCGAGCAGCAGCAGCGCCGGGCGGTGCAGGACGGCACGGGCGATCGCCATCCTCTGCACCATCCCCCGCGAGAGCAGCCGCACCGGCTCATCGTCACGGCCCTCCATCCCCACCGCGGCGAGCACCTCGGCGATGCGCGCCTGCGGCACACGGTGCAGACGGGCGTGGTAGAGCAGGTTCTCGCGTCCGGTCAGATCTCGGTAGAGCAGCGGATCGTGGCCGAGCAAGCCGAGCCGTCCCCGCACTGCCCAGCCGCGCCGGGGCAGGGGTTCGCCGAGCACCGAGACCTCGCCCGCGTGGGGGCGCAGCAGCGTGGCGAGAATCCGGAGCAGGGTTGACTTGCCGGCGCCGTTACGGCCCAGCACGGCCAGGGTCGCGCCGGCCGGAACCTTGAGCGACACCTCCCGCAGGGCGGTCCGCTCGCCGAAATAGCGAGTCAGACCAGCCAGCTCAATGGCCGGGGGTTGGCTGTCCACCCTCGCGGTTCAGCGTCCCCACGGCATGTTCGAGCGTTGGCGCGATGACCGGAAACAGCTCACCGATCGCCTTGGGGTTGCCGGGGAAGTTGATGATCAGGGTGCGTCCGGCGATCCCCGAGACGCCCCGGGTGAGGATCCCCATCGGCGTGTGGCGCACCGCCTCGGCGCGCATCGCCTCGGCGTAGCCCGGCGCGTTACGGTCGATGACCGCCAGGGTCGCCTCGGGAGTGACATCGTCCGGCGTGAAGCCGGTGCCGCCGGTGGTGAAGATGAGCTGCGCGCCGGTGTTGACCTGGGTGTGCAACCACGCCTCGATCGCGGGCTGCGCGTCCGGGAGCACGTCCTGGGCCACGATCTCGGCGCCGGCGGCCCGCGCCTGCTCGGCCAGCGCGATCCCCGAGCGATCCTCGGTCGTGCCCGCGGCCACGGAGGTGGAGACGGTGAGGATTGCGGTTCGCATGCTGCTGAGCATAGGTTCCGGGCGAGGTCAGGCCCGGCGCCACTCGCCGGAGCGCCCACCCGACTTGCTGAGCAGGTGCACGCCCGTGATCTCGGCTCCGCGCTCGACGCCCTTGACCATGTCGTACACGGTGAGCGCCGCGACGCTCGCGGCGGTCAGCGCCTCCATTTCGACGCCGGTGGGGCCGGTCGTGCGGGCTTCGGCGATTAGCTCGATGACCCCGCCTGCCTCGTCGATGGTGGCGTCGACGCCGACGTAGGCGAGCGCGAGCGGATGGCACAGCGGGATCAGGTCCGAGGTGCGCTTGGCGGCCTGGATACCGGCGATCCTGGCGGTGGCCAGCACATCACCCTTCGGGGCGTTGCCAGCGGCGACCAGCCCAGCGGTCTCGGGTGTGACCTGGACGACGGCCCGCGCGACCGCGATCCGTTCGGTGGCCGGCTTGGCGCTGACATCGACCATCCGCGCCTGGCCGCCGGAGTCCAGGTGAGTGAGCTCGTTCATTGGCAGGCCGCCGTCGGGCCGGTCAGTGCGCCGCAGCGGGCGTGTGGATCTGCTGGGCAGCCTCGATCAGCTCCCGCACGCGGACCCGCTCCCCGCCGCGCAGCAGGGCGATCGGGTCGGGATCGCCGTTGACGATCGACTCAAAGAACAGCTTGCGATCCTGGTAGGTGGGCAGCGTGGACTTCGCCCACCCGCGCACGTCGTTGAGCAGGACGGCGAGGTCGGCGTAGGGCTCGCCGAACAGCTCTGAGATCTCCCGCTTCATGCGCTTGGCGAGCGCCGGGGAGGCGCCGGCGGTCGAGATCGCGACCGCGAGCGGGCCGGTGCGGACGATCGCGGGCAGGATGAAGTTGCACAGCGGCGGCACGTCGACGACATTGACGAGCATCGCTCGGCGCTCGGCCGCGTCATACACCGAGATGTTGATGTCCGTGTCATCGGTGGCCGCGATCGCGATCAGGCAACCCTCGAGGTCGCCCGGCTCAAACTCCCGCCGCATCCAGGTGACCGACCCCTCGACGGCCAGCTCGGTGAGCGCCGGGTGGGCCTCGGGGGCGACGACGGTGACGTCGGCGTCGCAGGCGAGCAGGCCCTCGACCTTCTCCAGGCCGATGTCGCCGGCCCCGACCACGAGACAGCGGCGAGCGCTCAGCTTCAGACACGCGATGTAGAACGGGGTCTCGAGCATCCCCTGCACGCACGTCTGGTCGCAGATTCCCTTGCGGAACTGGCAGACGCACTCCTTACCGGCGTAGGCCTGAGCGGGCATGCTCTCAGGGTATCCAGTCGCTGACTCGGGCCGCAGGCCCCCGGGGAGGGCATAGGAACGCGCCAGCAGGGCGCCGGGATCAAACGTCGACGGCATTGCTACAGGGTAGTAGCTTCAACGCTCCGGTCGTGAACAAGTGGTGACGACGCCGCCGGCTCGCCGGCCGCCTGCAGGCCGGCTTGCCACCCGCCGGTACCGTTGTGAACCTTGTGGATGATGACCAGCTGACGCTTGGAGCCTCGTTGAGCCTGCGCCATCTGCCGTTGGCCGAGCGGATGCGGCCCCGGACGCTTGACGAGGTCGTGGGCCAGCCTCAGCTCACCGCGCCGGACGCGCCTCTGCGGGTGGCCCTGGCATCGGGCGCCCCGCATTCGATGGTGCTCTGGGGACCGCCGGGGACGGGCAAGACGACGATTGCGCTGTGCGTCGCCAAGGAAGTCGATGCTGAGGTCGAGCAGCTCAACGCCGTCACCGACGGGATCAAGGAGCTGCGCGCGGTCATCTCCCGCGCCGAGCAGCGGCGCGGCATGGGCGGGCGGACACTGCTGTTCATCGATGAGATCGCCCGCTGGAACAAGGCCCAGCAGGATGCCCTGCTCCCCTACGTTGAGAACGGAACCGTCGTGCTGGTGGGCAGCACGACCGAGAATCCTGGGTTCGAGCTCAATCGAGCCCTGGTGTCCCGCCTGCAGGTCCACGTCGTCCTGCCCCTGCAGGATGAGGATCTGACCGAGCTCGCCGGACGCGCACTGACGGATGCCACGCGCGGCGTCGGCATCCCCGCCGACGGTCCACGGCCGCCCTACGAACTGGACCGGGCGGCGGCCGAGCATCTTCTGCTCACCTCCAACGGTGATGCTCGCCGGTTGCTGGGCACGGTCGAGCGCGCCGCGCAGCTGACACCCGACGGCGGGGTGATCAAGCTCGCCACCGTGGAGAAGGCGGTCGGGCAGCGCGCCGTCTCCTACGACAAGGGCGCCGACGAGCACTACGCGATCATCTCGGCGTTCATCAAGTCGATCCGCGGCTCGGATCCTGACGCGGCGCTCTATTGGCTGGCCAGGATGGAGGCCGGCGGTGAAGCGCCGGAGTTCGTCGCGCGACGGCTGGTCATCTCGGCCTCCGAGGAGGTCGGCGTGGCCGCCTCGGGCGCCCTGACGGTGGCCGTCTCAGGGATGCAGGCGGTCAAGATGATTGGCCCCCCCGAGTGCTGGCTGCACCTCGCCCATGTCACCGCCTACCTGGCGCGAGCGCCCAAGAGCTGGGCGGCGTACCAGGGGCTCGGCGCGGCGCGCAAGCTCGTGGCCGAGCGCCCGCACTATCCGGTGCCCGCCCATCTGCGCAACCCGACCACCGCACTTGACCGTCAGCTGGGCCACGGCCAGGGATACGTCCATGCCTCACAGTCCGGCGGCGACGCGGTGGAGTTCCTGCCGCCCGAGCTCAAGGGCACTGAGATCTACACGCCCTCGGGCAATGGCCAGGACCGGTAACCGGCCAGGGGACGCGTCAAGAGCCGAGGCGGCCGAGCACGATGTCGTGCAGACGGCCGTTGGTGGCCACGGCCGAGCCGCCGTCGGCGGTGGCCACCCCGGCGAGATCCGTGAAGCGGCCGCCCGCCTCCTGCACCACGACCAGCGGGGCAGCGAGATCCCACAGCGAGACGACGGGATCCAGCGCGATTTCGGCCGCGCCCTCGGCGACGAGCATGTACTGCCAGAAGTCCCCGAACCCCCGTGACCGCCAGCATTCGGCGGCGAGCCGGCTGAACGCCTCGACGCCGACACGGGTCACCCAGTCCTCGAGACCGGCGAAGCACAGCTGAGCGTCGGCCAGCTGCGCGATCGCCGAGACCCGCAGCGGACGGGGCTCCCCGGCCCCCTCGCGCAGGAACGCGCCCGCCCCGCGCGCCGCCCACCAGCGACGGCTCAGCGCCGGCGCGGAGACAACCCCGAGGACGAGCTCGCCGTCCTGCTCGAGCGCCAGCAGGGTTGCCCACACCGGCATTCCGCGCACGTAGCTCTTGGTGCCATCGATCGGGTCCACGATCCAGCGCCGGGTGGCGCTTGCCCCGGCGTCCTCGCCGTATTCCTCACCGAGCACAGCATCCTCGGAGTGAACCTCGGCCAGGCGGGCGCGCATCGCCTGCTCGACCGCACGGTCGGCCTCGCTGACCGGGGTGAGGTCGGGTTTGGTCTCGACGATCAGGTCCTCGGACCGGAAGCGCGCGATGGTGATGGCGTCGGCCAGATCGGCCAGTTCGTGGGCGAGCGCGAGGTCATCGTCGAGTGGGGCCACGCGCGCATGCTACGGGGCCGTCCCGGGGTAGGCTCAGCCCATGACCGCCCTCCCACAACTGCAGAGCGAGTGCACGGAGGTGCTCCAGCGGCTGGTCCGCTTCAACACCGTCAACCCGCCCGGCAACGAGCGCGCGGCGATCGAGTATCTGGACGGATACGTCTCCGCCGCGGGCTTTGAGACCGCCGTGCTCGGGAAGAGCCCGGAGCGCCCGAACCTCGTCGCTGACCTGCACGGCGCGCAGAACGGCCCCACCCTGTGCTTTCTCGGCCACGTCGACACCGTGCTCGCCGACGCGTCGGAGTGGCGCCACGATCCGTGGTCGGGCGATCTCGCCGACGGATTTCTGTGGGGCCGCGGTTCGATTGACATGAAGTCACAGGTGGCTGCCGAGGCGGTCGCCGCGGTCAGCCTGGCCCGCCGCGGATGGCGACCGGCCCGGGGCACGCTGAAGCTCGTTTTCGTCGCCGACGAGGAGACCGGCGGGGAGGTCGGGGCGCACTGGCTGACCTCAGAGCACCCGGACAAGGTCCGCTGCGACATGCTGTTCAACGAGGGTGGCGGCGAGTCTTTTCAGTACAACGGCCGGCGGCTTTACGGGGTGTGCTGCGCCGAGAAGGGGATCTTCCGCTTCAACGTCACCGCCCACGGCGCCGCCGGCCACGCGTCGCTGCCGCGCACGGGCGACAACGCACTGCTCAAGCTGGCTCCGATCCTCGCCCGGCTCGCTGACCAGCCCGAGTCCTTCGCGGTCACCGACGCCCCGGCGGCACTGTTGCGCAGGCTCGGCGAGGACCCGGCCGAACCCGGCGCCGCGCTGGCCCGGATCGCCGCCGCCGACCCCCGGCTGCGCACGCTGGTCGAGCCGATGTTCGGGGTCACGCTGACCCCGACGATGGCCAGCGCCTCGGGCAAGATCAACGTCATCCCGTCTCGCGCGCAGGTGCGAGTCGACTGCCGGGTCCCGCCCGGTCTCGGCGAGCAGGCCGCCCGCGCGCGCATCTCGCAGGTGCTCGGAGACGAGTCGGACGCGTTCAGTATCGAGTTCACCGAGCAGGTGGTCGGCAACCAGTCTCCCGTCAGCAGTGAGCTGATGCGCGCGATCGAGCGATGGGTGGCGGTCAACGATCCCGGCGCTGGTGCCGTCCCGGTCATCCTGCCCGGCTTCTCTGACTCGCGCTGGTTTCGTGACGCGTTCCCCGAGTGCGTCGCCTACGGCTTCTTCCCCCAGCGTCACCAGGGTCTACTCGAGGCCGCGCCGCTTGTGCACAACGCCGATGAGCGGATCGACGTGCGCGACCTCGGTTTCGCCACCACCTTCTTCGCCGACATTGCCCGCGAGCTGCTGGGCTGACCCGCCGCCGGCCAGCCGGCGGGTCGAGCCGGGCACGATCGCGACCGCCATCAGCCCGAACGTGATTGCGGCCCCGACTCCGAGCACGAGCTGCGGCGAAGATGCCGCGGCGAGGGGGCCGGCGAGCGCGAACCCGAGCGGAAGCAGGGCCAGCGAGCCCATCCAGTCATAGGCGCTGACCCGGGACAGCGCGGCCGGTGGAATGAAGCGCGCGAGCGCGACCTCCCACCAGATGCCGAACAGCGAGAACCCGAAGCCGGCGGCGGTTGCACTGGCGATCACCAGCGCCTCGGGCGCACTCAGCGCCAGCACTCCGTTCTGGATCGGCCACAGGAACATCAACACCAGCCCGACCAGCAGCGGGCGCCGCGGGCGCCAGCGCAGACCTACGAACGAGCCGATGACCGCGCCGGCGCCGGCCACGCTCTCCAGCACGCCGAACAGGCCCGCTCCGCCGTAGTGGTCCCGGGCGATGATCGGCGCCAGCGAGTACCACGGCGCGTAGGCGCACAGCAGCGCTCCGGTGAAGGCGGCGATCGTCACCCACACCCACGGCCGCGAGCGCACCTCGATCCAGCCGCCGCGCAGCTCGTGCCAGACGGTCGTCGTCGCCGTCGAGGCTCGTCCGCGAGGTCGGGGCGTGACGCGGGCCAGCAGCACGGCACTGACCAGGAAGGTGGCGGCGTCCAGCGCAAAGGCGTCGCCGGCCCCGAGCCCGAGGACGAGAACCGTGCCGAGCGCCGGACCGACGAGGATCGCCAGATGCTCGCTGGAGGCCGACAGCGCGCGGGCCTCCTGCATCAGCTCCTCCGGCGCCGTCTGGGGAACGAGTCCCGCGTAGGCGGGCTGAAAGAAGGCCCGGCAGGCGCCGAACAGGGCCTCGATGATCACCATCTCGGTGATCGACGCTCCACCGGCGAGGATCAGCGCGGCGAGCACCGCGTGCAGGACGGCGCGGGCGAGGTCGCAGACGATCATGATCCGGTGGCGCGGGAGTCGATCGGCCCACACGCCGCCGAACAGCAGCAGCACCACCAGCGGCAGGGTCTGGGCGAGCAACACGATCCCGAGATCGGTCGCCGAACCGGTCCGCGCAGTGATGTAGAGCGCGAGCGCGACGATCACGACCTGGTCGCCAACCGCGCTGGCGGCTTGGCCCAGGAACAGATTGCGAAAATCGGGGTGGCGCAGGACGCGCAGGTGAGACACGACCAGAATCTCTCACGTCAAACGGATGCCGGGAAGGACCGGGGACGGGACGTGGGGGCCGCATAGACTCCGGGCATGTCCACTCGGGTCTTGGCGCGGCTGGACCCGGACATCTTCCGCCTTCCCGTGGAGCGCATCCGGGCCGGCTACTACTCCGACACGTACTTCGTCTACACCAAGCAGCTGCTCGAGGCCGACGGCGAGCATCCGCGGGTGACGATGCAGGTCTTCCAGAAGGACGAGTCGATCCTCGGGGGGATCGACGAGGCAATCGCGGTGCTCAAGACCTGCGCCGGTCACGAACGCGACGGGGACTGGGTGGCGGCCTGGGAGCAGCTCACCGTCCATGCCCTGCACGAGGGCGATCCGATCGCCCCTCGCGAAACAGTCATGACGATCGAGGGCGACTACAGCCTGTTTGCGCATCTGGAGACGGTCTACCTGGGCTCGCTGGCCCGCCGTTCGCTGGTCATGCGCAACGTCGCTGAGGTGGTGAAGGCCGCCCGCGGCAAGGATATCCTCTTCTTCCCGGCCCGCCACGACCACTGGCTGGTCCAGACCGGCGACGGCTGGGCCGCCCACGTGGCCGGCGCGATCGGCGTCTCCACCGACGCACAGGCCTCATGGTGGGGTGGGACCGGCGTCGGCACCGTCCCCCACGGCCTGATCGCGGCCTACGGCGGAGACACCACACGGGCGGCGCTTGCCTTCTCTGAGCGCTTCGGCGACCAGATGAACATCACTGTGCTGGTCGATTTCGAGAACGACTCGGTGGCCACCGCGCTGGAGGTCGCCCAGGCGCTGGGCCCGAAGCTGTGGGGCGTGCGCCTGGACACCTCCGAGCAGCTGATCGACCGCTCGCTGCTGGACGAGATGGGGGGCTTCAGCCCGACCGGAGTCAACCCGCGGCTGGTCGAGAAGGTGCGGGGGGCGCTCGACGGCGCCGGCTTCCCGGACGTGCGAATCGTCGTCTCGGGCGGCTTCAACGCCAAGCGGATCCGCGAGTTCGAAGCTCACGGGGTCCCGGTTGACGCCTACGGAGTCGGTTCGTCGCTGATCCGCGGCCAAAACGACTTCACCGCGGACGTCGTGATGGTCAACGGGCGCCCGTGCGCGAAGGTCGGGCGAGGCCTGTCGCCCAATCCGCGGCTGGAGAGGGTTCAGTAGTCGGCCGGTGTTGCCGATCACCCGCCGACTGGCGGCCGCCTCGCTGAGGAGCCGCACCGGTATCCTCGTCGCGCGTGCTGTCCGCGATCGACCATGTCGGCATCGCCGTGTCGGATATCGACGCGGCGCTCGCCCTCTACCGCGATGCCCTCGGGATGCCCCTCGTGCATCGCGAGACCGTGTCTGAGCAGGGGGTCGATGCAGCCCTGCTCGACGTCGGAGACGGCCACGTGGAGCTGCTGGCACCGCTCGGCCCCGACACCCCGGTCGGCAAGTTTCTGGCCCGCAACGGCGCCGGGCTGCATCACGTCGCCTACCGCGTCGCCGACGTGCAGGCAGGCCTCGATGCCGCGCGTGCCGCTGGACTGCGGCTCATCGACGAGACCGCGCGGCCTGGCATCCGCGGCTCGCGTGTCGGCTTCCTGCACCCCGCCGCGACCGGCGGCGTGCTTACTGAGATCGTCCAACCCGCGGAGGACCACTGATGCCCGACCGTCCCCAGAAGATCAACATCGGCTTCCTCGGCGGCCCCGTGCTGAGCGCGCGGGTCGCTCCCCCTGACCTGGCCGGCCTGCGCCAGGCGCTCGGGAGCACCGGCTGGCACGACCTCGCGTCCGAGGACGGGACGATCGCGCTTGATCTCGAGAAGGTCGTATACGTGCTCGTCGACACCGATGCCAACCGGGTGGGCTTCGGAAGCTGACGCCGTCCGGCCGCGCTACTAGGGCGCAGCCGCGAGGTGACCTTCGAGGTGCGCCCGCCCCGGGCCGGCCGCGATCTCGCGCAGCTGACAGGACCGTGCCCGGCAGCTCACGTCGAGCAGCCGCGCGCCGCCCTCGGTGGCGACCATGAGATCACCGGGATGCACGATCGGGGACGGCAGCGCCGCGACCGAGATCCGCAGGATCGCGTTGTCACCGGGATGGCGGTTGCCGGGATTGAGGCGGTCGGCGGCGAGCAGGGCTGCGAAGCGATGACGGGGCAGCTGGACCTCGCTCTCGACCCCGACGTCCTGGCCGAAAGGCCGGCCGGACATGGCCATCAGCCGGCTGCGGCCGTCGGGCCCGATCGCGTACAGCCGCCCGCTCTTCTCGTCCGGAGCGATCAGGTCACCAGCGAAGCGGCCGAAGGGCGCGGTGGCGACGATCAGGCCACCCTCGACGCGCGGGGCCGCCTGAGTGATCGTCGAGACCCTGCCGTGGCAGTCGATCGCCTGCACGGTCGTGCGAGCCCCGTCGGTGATCGTGACCAGCAGCCGGTGCCCGAAGCCGCCAGCCTCGTCGAAGGTGATCCCGTCGATCAGCCCCGGCGCGGTGATCGAGGCGAAGTGCCGCACCGGTCCGTGACCGCGGACGGCGACCACCCCACGACCGCCGTACAGGCGCAGCGCGTACACCGTGTCGGTCCCGAAGGGGCAGCCACGATGATCAGGTGCGGGCGCGGCGATGTACGGCTCGGCATTGCCCGGCCGGTCATAGGCGGCTGAGAAGAGCCGCTGACGCCCGGTCGGCTCCAGAGTCCACAGGCGGCCGCCGGCGGCGAGCACGAGTGAGCCGTCGCGCAGCGGCCCGGCGAGGTCCAGCGGCCGGTTGGCGTGGCGCCACACCGGCCAGGCAGCCCGCGGGAAGACCACCCGGACGTGGGCCTGCGCCGGCTTGAGGGGCAGATCCTGGGCGACGGTCGCGCCGCCACACGCGGACACAAGCGCGGGGGCGCCCACCAGGATCAGGGCGAGAATCCGCGCGCGGCTCACGTTGACAGCGCTCATCCGCTGATCAAGGGTAGGTGACCCATCCCCTACTACAGTCCAGCGCCGTGGTCTCCCTCGCTGCGCTGGACCGGCTGGATCGCGCGTTGCTGCGCATCGCCCGCACGCGTGCGCACGCTCCCGCGCTGGAACGCGCCGTGTCGGCCTACTCGCACGTGGGCGAGCATGCCGCCTGCTGGCTGGCACTCGGCGCGATCGGCACCGCCACGGCGCCGGACGCCGAGCGTCGCCGGGGCTGGCGGCGGGGTGTTGGCGTGGTCGCGGCCGCCGTCGGGTTCAACTACGCAGTCAAGCTGACCGTCCGCCGGCCCCGGCCCGTGCTTCCGGGGCTGCCTCCCCTCTCCCCGGTGGTGTCGAGCCTGTCCTTCCCGAGTGCGCACGCGACGACGTCGTTCGCCGCCGCCCGGGCTTACCGCGGGCTCGCCCCGACCGGAGCGCTGTACGCCGCCGCCGGTGCGTTCGCGCTCAGCCGCCCGTACCTCGGCGTCCACTACCCCAGTGATGTCGCCGCCGGTGCCGTCCTCGGCACCGCGCTGGCCGCGGGGTGGCCGCGATGAAGGTGGGGATCGTGGGGATGCCCAACGCGGGCAAGTCCTCGCTGTTCTCGGCCCTGACCGGCGTCGCCGCCGAGGCGGCCAACTACCCGTTCACCACCATCGAGCCCAACGTGGCCATCGTCCCGGTGACCGACGACCGGCTGGCGGCGGTGGCCGACACCGTCCGGGCGTCCAAGCTCGTGCCCGACACGATCGCGTTTCACGACATCGCCGGTCTGGTCGCCGGCGCGCACCGCGGCGAGGGCCTGGGCAACCGGTTCCTGGCCAACATCCGCGAGACCGACGCGCTCGTCCACGTCGTCCGCGCCCACACCGACGAGAGCATCATCCACCCCGACGGCCGGGTCGACCCGATGGCCGACATCGACACGATCGAGACCGAGCTTGTGTACGCGGACCTCGAGCAGGCCGAGCGCCGTCTGGATCGCGTCGCCAAGCAGGCCAAGACCGGCGATCGCCACGCCATCGCGGAGGCTGAGTGGCTGCGCGAGCTCGTGTCGGTCCTGCAGGCCGGGCGGCCCGCCCGCACACTTCCGGCGCCCGCCGATGCGTCCGACGCGATGTCCCTGCTCTCTCCACTGACCGCCAAACCGGTGCTGTTCGTGGCCAACGTCGAGGAGGGATCCACCCAGGTGCCCGAGGCGGTCGCCGCCCACGCCGTCGTCCAGGGCGCCAACGCCGTCGCCGTCTCGGCCCGTCTGGAGGCCGAGCTGGGCGAGCTGTCCGACGAGGACGCGGCGGCCATGCGCGAGGATCTCGGTCTTGCCGAGTCCGGGCTGACCACGGTCGTGCGAGGCGCCTTCTCGCTGCTGGATCTCGTGGCCTTCTTCACCGCCGGAGAGGCCAAGCCGGCCCAGTCCTGGCACCTGCGTCGGGGCCTGTCGGTGTGGCACGCCGCCGGTCAGATCCACTCCGACATCCAGCGCGGCTTCGTCCGCGCCGAGGTCGTCAGCTGGGATCAGCTGACCGGCGCCGGCGGCTACGCGGGCGCCCGCGACCGCGGCACGCTGCGGCTCGAGGGCCGCGACTACATGGTCGCCGACGGTGACGTGATCACCGTCAAGTTCACGCCCTGACCGGGGGCGCCACGGCGGATACCGGCTGATAACACCGGGTTCAGCGGGCGGTCATACGATGCCCCGCGACAGAGACCGGCGGTGCGGCGCAGGGCCCTCCGGCGATCTCAATGATATGCGCGCTGGGCTGGCCGCTTCTGGGGCGATGTCTTCGCCCCCGTACCCGCGTCGCGGTGCGGTCAACAGCAACTACTACTCGCAGATCAACGTCGCGCGGACGACCGAGCAGATCCTCGGTATCCGGCCGATGAACCGGACCGTTCGCGCGGCCGTGCCGATGTACAACGCGTTCACCAGCCAGCCCGACTACACCCCCTACCCGTCCAGCCCAACCAGATCGCGCTGACGCTGGGGACCCCAGGGTACGCGAGCACGGCGTCCGCTCACGGTCCGCTCGCTCGCCGCTACACCCGGATCCCCGCCGGGGAGCAGGGTGTCTGTCGCCAGTGGTCGCCTGGAGCCGCCACCAGCACTTCAGCGGCCGCGGCGCTGGGCAGGACTCCGCCAATCCCGCGCAGCTCAACCGGCTGGACTGGTACTCGGCCACCGGGTGGAAGCGCGTGTACCCGGGTGACCTGAAGATCCTCGCGCCGGATCAGGTGCCCGGCCGCCACCGCTCCTCGCTCGACATCGGAACCGGCGGCTGATCGCGCGGCCCGGCGGCAAGCAGGCGATCAGAGGTCCCCGAGTGCGCCCGCCGCCTCGAGGCGCTCGGCGAGACGGTTCATGCCGAGTGCCCGGGCGGCGGACGCGCCACCGGCCAGGTCCGTGGGTCGGTCGTCCGGTGCGGCGAGCTCGGTGTGGCGAAGGGTGGCGATCTCCCGGAAGGCGCGAAGCTTGTCGGCAGTGTCGGTGAGCGCGGCGGCGATCCGAGGGCGCTCATCGCCGGCGTGGGCGATCACCGCCTCGAGCGTCCCGTAGCGGGCCAGCAGTGTCGCGGCCGTCTTGGCCCCGATCCCCGGGGCGCCGGGCAGGCCGTCGGAGGGATCGCCCCGCAGGGCGATGAAATCCGGGACCTGCTCGGGATCGATCCCGTAGCGGGACCGGACCTCATCGGGGTCGACCTCCTCGAAGCCGCGCGAGCCCTGCTTGAGGTAGAGAACACTGGTCTGCGGGGTCGCGCACTGGTACATGTCCCGGTCCCCGGTGAGGATCAGGGTGCGCCCGCCGGCCGCGGCCTCGGCGGTGGCCAGCGCGCCGAGCAGATCGTCGGCCTCGAGCTCGTCTGACCCCGCGCTGCTCCAGCCGAAGGCCTCACACAGCGCGGGGGCCTGTTCGAACTGGCGGGCGAGATCGTCGGCCACCGCCGGACGCGCCGCGTGGTAGTCCGGGTACAGCTCGGTGCGGTAGGTGGCCGCCTCGGCGCCGAAGCAGACGACGATCGCGCGCGGATCACGGTCGGCGGCGATCCGCAGGATCAGGTTGGTCGCACCGAGCAGCGCGTTGACGGGATGCCCGCCGGCGCCGGTGATCGAGTCCGGGAGAGCGAAGAAGGAGCGGTAGAGAACGAACGGTCCGTCGATCGCGAGCAGGGGGCCGGGCACGGGCACGGGCCCTGAGCCTACCGGCGGCTCAGAAGACGGTGACGGTGGGGCCGTTCAGGCCGCCGGCGACGATCCGGTAGCGTCCCGGAGTCAGACCCGTGGCCGTGATGCTGCCCGCGGCGACGGACCGAGCCTGTGAGGCGGCCACGCTGAGGGGTAGCTGGTGCACGTTCTGCCAGGCGCCGGCCGCGCCCAGCATCTGGACCCACACGCTCCCAGCGGTCGAGGCGGGGAAGATCGACGCGCGCAGGGAACCCCCGGCGGCGGTGGTCGAGACGGTGATGAAGGCAGCGTCGGTGGTGGCCAGCCCGAAAATGCTCTGCAGTGCCGCACCGGTCACCGGGCCCACGCCCCGGGTGCCCACCACCGAGGCCTGCAGGATCCGCGGGGAGGCGCCGTGGGCGGTGACCGCGATCCCGAGCAGGCTGCCCCGCACGAGCGCGCCGAGCTTGGCCGAGGCCGCCGCCAGGCTCAACTGCTGGGTCCAGCGGTGATAGGGGTCGTTGGCGCCCCCGTCGTAGGGGTCGGGCACGCCCGTCAGCCACGGCTCGGGTGTGGAGCCGGTCCAGACGTTCTCGATGTTCTCGGTGTAGCCGCCAGAGCTGGTGAAGAAGTAGGTCACGACCGGACGGCCGCCGTAGGTCACGACCTGCCCGCTGGTCGCGGCGACCGCCGCGTCGCCGGCGGTGCTCTCGGCGCGCACGCCGCCGTACATCTGGGAGCGCGTGTCGCTGTAGAGGTCATATCCGCTCGCACCGAGCGTGGTCGTGATCGCATAGGTGCGGGCGGCGACGGCCTGCGCATCCAGCGCCTGGGCCGCCCAGCTGGAGGGCATCTCCTCAGCCACCACGCCGCGCAGATAGTCGTCAAGGCCGACCGAGTCGACCGTCTCCACGCCGCCGCGGGTGTCGGGACGGAACTGCAGCGAGCCGCGGTAGGCCCCGAGGCCGGGGACCTGCAGCGGGCCGGCCCCGGTGACGGTCAGCGTGGCGCTGACCGGGGGGCCGACCGGGGCACCGCCGGCACCAAGGATCTGCAACCGTCCGCCGGCGGCGAGGCCTACCGTGTAGGTGCTCGTCGCACGAAGGGTGATCGTTTCGGACGGGCTTCCGGACGCGCCTCCGGACGCGGCGGCGGTCGCACCGGTGAACGACGCCGTACCCGTGGCCAGCAGGACGCGCACGATCCGCGCCGGGTTGACCTGACCCAACGCGGTCCCCGTGTAGTAATGCGCGAGGATCGCCGGATAGCCCAGGCCGTGCAGGGCGTAACCGTAGGCGCCGTACTGACTCATCCCGATCCCGTGGCCGCTGCCGCCGCCGCGGATATAGAGCACGCTGGCGGCGCGAGCGCCGGCGGCGTCGGCCACCGAGAGGGCCACGCTGAGCAGCAGCGCCGCGGCCAGGGCGCGACGGCGCAACCGCCGGCGCGGGAGCGGCGGGCGGCATCCGGGACGGCCGAGGCGGCCGGTGAGATACGGTGCGGGCGTGAGCAAGCGCAAGGCCTCAGAGGTGTTCGTGCAGTGCCTGGAGGCCGAGGGCGTCAGGTACGTGTTCGGCATCCCGGGCGAGGAGACGCTGGACCTCAACGAGTCCCTGGCCGGATCGACAGTTGAGTTCGTGCCCGTGCGCCACGAGCAGGGCGGCGCGTACATGGCTGACGCCTACGGGCGGCTGACCGGCCGCGCCGGGGTATGCCTGGGCACGCTTGGGCCCGGGGCGACCAACCTGGTGACGGCGGTCGCCGACGCATTCCTGGATCGGGCGCCGCTGGTCGCGCTGACCGGTCAGTCAGATCTGGAGCGGATGCACAAGGAGTCACACCAGTACATCGACCTGATCGGCATCATGCGGCCGATCACGAAGTGGAATGCCCGGGTTTCCAGCCCGGAAATCGTGCCCGAGGTGGTGCGCAAGGCATTCAAGGTCGCCGAATCCGAGAAGCCCGGTTCGACCCACCTCGAGCTGCCCGAGGACGTGATGGCCCAGCCGCTGGACGCCACCCCGCTGCGCGGCCACGCTCCGGTGCGGCCCGAGCCCGGCAACCGCGAGCTGCAGCTGGCCACCGAGATCATCATGAGCG
>JALYZB010000287.1 GCA_030945945.1 Actinomycetota bacterium
AGCACGTGCGCAACCTGCGAGACCTTCACGCCGGGCCCCGCGCGTGTCGGTAGCGGAGCCGCGCGCCGCGCGTCAAGCGGCAGCCACGGTCAGCCAACCGCCCCGACAAACCCCGCCGCTTGCAGGAGATTCGGCCGCTTGACCCGGGCTTCGCCCCCGCTATCTCACAATGATCGCCGGGCAGAGCCCAGCCCCCGTCACATCAACAACCCGACCGCCCAAGACCCCCGATTCACCCCCAAACGACGAGGAGTCCCTGATAAGCCAGCAGCTCCTCGACGACGAGCAGGCTTCGCTGAGCGAGTTCGACGGTCTCCCGGTCTGCGATCACAGCGGGACAGCTCGTGGGGCAGGTGCCGAGTTCGGGGTCACGGAATCGCCGTGTCTAGCTGACGACGAACTCGAGCCGGATACCCCCCGAAGGCCCCGCGAGCTTGTGCAGTCGAAAATGCCACGTCGCGGCTGGCATCGGGCACGACTCCTGGGGCACGGTACAGATCTGGGCTCCGTTGCGTCGCTGACAAGTTTCGGCTGAGACCGTGCTCTGAGGAGTCGAGATCCCGACGCTGGCCAGATGCGGGATCTGGCCTGTCAGGTTGACGCGCGTCCCGTGCGCCACCGTGACGCGCAGGACCTGGATCGTCCCAGCAGGCTCCGAGACCTCGAAATGCTTCACCGTCGGGCCTGCGAGCACGCGGATCATCCGAGTTCGTCGTCGAGCGATCGACCGTCGCCCGGACGCGCCCTCGTGATGACGACCCACACTCGACGAGGACTGGACTGAGTGCCGAGCGGATGCCTGACTCCCACCCGCTGTTCCCCAAGCTCCGAACGCAAGAAGCACGAAGAGCGCGAGGACTCCGGCCACGAGGACGCGCCATTGGCTACGCCGTGCGGCACACAGACCACTTTGCTCGCTAGATTGAGCCCAGGCACGAGATGGAACATCGGTCATTCTGCTCCAGGTACGTCCGGCGCCTGGCAACAGGTCCCGCACAAAACACAGGACCGAGCCGTCTCCGATTCGAACGGCACTTCATGGCTCTGGCGGTCAGCATCTCGCGACGGCGAACTCGGGTCTGCAGCCAAGCGAGCGTGGCGGTGCATGTCGTGCCACCCGTCTGGGTGCAGCCCCTCCCGTCGCTTGGTGCCCTCAAGCCGGACGCGAGCTGCGCAACGCGGCACGACGCCCGGTTCAACGTCGAGCGCGTCAGCTCGATCCCGTGCACCCCGACGTCGTCGAAAGCCAATCACACAGACCGCTAAGTACCCGGGACGCCGCGCCCCGTCCGCCGCGTGCGTGTGGCAATACCCAGTAGCCGACCTCGGCAAGACCTCGGTCGAGCTCGATTCACCTCACCGCAATCCTACCGAGCGCGCCTGACCCGTCAGTGATCGCCCAGTCAGCCCCGCGCTCCTGAGACCACCGCTCGACCTGTGACTCGATCCATGCGGCCGCCTTGGAGCGGTATCCATCGATCGCGCGTGCCACTGCTGAATCGCCGGATCGGAATACGCCTCCAGGATCACCGACGCATCGCCTAGCCGGGCGGCTGCCGGAGTCGTGGATCCCGCCGGCGCACCGCAACGGTCACGACCTCTAACGGACCACGAACTGCATCGGTCGATCCACCGAACTGGACCTGCGACTGGTGGTGCAAACGCCCGGAGGCCGCGGACCGTGCAAACACGTCCTCGCCCTGTTTCTTGGTCGAGCAGCAGCCCCCGCCGCCCCCGCGCAGTCAGTCGCACAAACACAAACACGCCGAAGGTCAATAGCGCTCTTCCGCGATCGAAGGAGAAGCGGCGTCGAAGCGCGCGCCTCCTGCGTTGTCGTCGCCTAGTAGCCCTTGTGGGTTGCCAGGAGGTGTCCCGCGACGTCGTAGAGTCCACGCTCTCCGGTTGGTCACCTCGGCTGCCCACGAAGAGCGCGACCCCGGCGTCAGCGTCGTCTGTGCCTTGGGTGCCGTCTGCGAGCGCGAGACGCGCCGAACCGTGGCCGGGTTGGCGGAGGCCGGATCGACTTGCCCACCGGCGCAGAAGTGGTCTCCTCCCCGTCGTCCAGCAAGGTTCAGCCACGGCTGAGACCGTGATGGACCTTCGCCGCACCCGCCAGCGACGCTGTGAGCGACCCAGCCGGCCGATCCGCGTTCAGTTGCGACAAGCCAGAACCGTTCGTGTTGTCCTGGTCATCGAACGTGACGGCGTAAAGCCGCTGGTCGGAAGTACCACGCTCCTACAGGAACCGGATTGTGTCCGCGTTGGCGGCAAACGGCTTACCTGGGCGACTGGAGACTGTGGGTCGCTGCGGCAAGGCGCCCGGGTTGGGGGCCTCCCGGGCCGGGAGTTCGCCGACCGAGGGCTGGGTGAGGTGCGCGATGACCGCGCGACGTGGATCGGAATGGGTCATCGCCGCATGTTCGGTTATCCGGCGCGCTGGGGTCAACACCCGGGCATGTGTCCACGTCGCGACTCTCGGACCGAACCGGACCATCTTGATCAACGACCGAGATGCCCGTTACCAGGACTACCGGCCCGCGATCAAAGGAGCACGGTGCTCGGCGGAATCGAGACTTCTGCTTCGGCGTGATCGCTTGCAAGAGACCTGCAAGCACCCGTCGATCTGAGAGCGTTGCGCGTCGCGGAGAGCGTGGGCCGGAACGTCGTCTCGGTCCCAGCCCGAACTCACCCCAGCTGACGTGCAGTCCGCGGGGGAACCTCATGCGGACTCCGACACGCTTCGCGAGTTGCCTCGCCGGACGCGCGTTGCGATGCTCCGTCCTTGAACGCGAAACGGAGGACTGATTTTGGTTCCGCCGGTTGCTCCGACGCTCAGTCACGCGTAGCGCGAAACCGGCCCGTTTCCCAGCTCAGCTAATGCGCCGTGCGCGTCGATGCCGCCCAAAGCGAGCTTACCTATTACCAGCACCGCGACCGACACAGAATCCTGCGTAGCAGACCCCGACGCGTTCAAGACACCGCCCACCGTCCATACGGCCGCGGCGGCCCACACGAATATCGCGATCATCCAGAGGATCAACCGATCCAGCTTGTCCCCGTTCATCGTGCCCTTCCTCTCGGCCAGGCGCGAATGACCTTCACTCGCCACACAGTATGGCACCTAGCGCCGCGGATCGCCGGCCGGCATCTGGCATCCGACCCCGGAAGTCACGCCCAACCGCGCGGGTGTGCTGCCCGGCGCCGTGGCGATGCGCGTGGCGCGCCGGGTGGGAGGCGCCGCACCCGGCTACGACGGGCATGGCCGCACGGTGACGCGGGCCGGCTCGTCAACCGAAGCCTGGGTGGAGCAGGACGGTGGTGGGGTTGCTCACGGCCCGCTGCCCGTGCGCTAGGACGGTGATGACCCTGGTCCGGGCGTAGACCTCGGGCGTGCCCAACCACAGGTGCGCGTGCCCGGGATGCACGCGCAGCTGGCCGTGAGCCGGGCCCTCGCCCTCGAGGTAGCCGAGCCATAAGCGCCCGTCCCCCGGTCCCGGCGGGCTCAGCGTGACCAGACGCCCGGCGACCTTGACCAGCACCAGGCTGGCGGGCTGGCTCACGTCGACCCCGATCCCGATCCGGTCGCAGCCCGCCCAGTTGGCCTTTCCGCACGCGACGCCGAGAAACGGAGTCAAGAGCGGCCGCGCCAACCGGCGGAACGGAGTCGTGCCACAGCCGCGCAGGCTGTCGCCGATCGGGATCAGCATCGTCGCCAGCGAAGTTCCGGCTCGCGCCACGCCGAGCCGTGCGCAGCCCCGGCCGGAGAACAGGACGCCGCCGTAGAAGCGTTGGATCCCCCGGCCACAGGCCGGGAAGCGCGCGACGCGGCGCCCGTCCGCGAAGTTAGCCCCAGGGTGTCCCCGACCGTGACCACCGAACTCGAGCGCGAAGCGGACCCCGCTCGAGGGAAGCACACGCAGGCTCACCGCCCGCCCGCCGGTCACCGAGACGATCGCCTCGCTGCCCTGCGCACGGTACACCGGACCACCGGCCACCTGGGCGAGGTCGACGCCGACTGACAGATACGCTGAGCCTGCGTGGTAGACGCCGCTCTCGCCGGGGTAAGGCGCCGGGGCGAGGCGCTCCTGGTGCAGGCAGACATCCGGGAGGCTCGCCCGTTTCGGCGTCGCGCCGGCCGCTACAGTCCGGGCCGCCGCGCGCGCCTCGGGTGCGTGTGCGCGGCTGGAGACGCCACACGCCGACAGGACTAGCAACCCCACACCGAGGGTCAGCGCGGAAAACCGCATACCCCTCCTACTAGTACTTTGTTAGGTTCTGTCACTCGTCTTGACGGGCTGGGTGGAGGTCGAGTTGGTCGATGTCGACGGGTTGCTGGCAGGTCTGACAGCGGCCGTTCCAGCACTTGAAGATCGGTTGCATGAGCA